>NZ_SJPV01000019.1 GCF_007860135.1 Novipirellula artificiosorum | reverse complement strand
CGCAAGAGCCTCAGCAAGCTTACACCTTCGCAAAAATCGGACAAGCGACGAGGACCTTGTGGATCGGAATGCAACGCTGCCACGACCTGTCCAACGCATGGAACACATTCGGACCAGGAGCCAAAAAAATTTCACCGGATTAGGATGTGGGGTACAACGAGCCCAAGGGGAGAGGTGCTTGATACTCGTAAATGCTTGAAATGAAACAACTTAAAAACTGAACGACCTTTTAGGACCGGGGCCGGCCGATCCCATCATAGACACCTACTTCGGTGACCACCTTGTCCATGAAAATGTCGTGCGGTTGAATCGGGACTTCGTCAAACATCTGGCACTCGAAGGCTAACGAGATCAACGGCGTTTGTTGGTTCGCATTGGCCAGCAATTTGTCGTAATACCCCATGCCATGTCCGATCCGGCCTCCGCGGCGATCAAAGGCAACGCCAGGCACCAAGATCACGCCCAGTTGCTTGACATCGACCTGTTTCGACGCAAGCGTTCGAAGCTCACGTTTCGGTTCTAAAACGCCGTACTTACCGATCGCCAATTCGTCCATCGACTGGAGGTGAAACAGTGCCAACTGCTGATCGATCCAGTTCACGACTTCACAGTAGGGGACGACCACCCGTTTTTTGCTTTCGATGGCATCCGCAAGCACATGCTGAGTCCGTACCTCGGCGTCGGTATCGACGTACCACATCACACAATCTGCTTGTGCATATTCAGGCAGTTTGACGACGCGATCCGTAATCTGTTGACTCAACGTGTCTTTGTCGGTTTGGCCACGCCGCGCCAACTCGGCAGTGCGGCGTAGGTCGCGTTTTCGCACAACGATGGAGTCACCCGAAGGCGGGTTCGTTTGATTCATTGGCTTGCAAAACGGCTGGCCGCCTCGCTCCATGTCTCGGTGTTCTTGGGCAAGTAATGTTCGGTTCCAAAGCTATTGCTGATCAGTTGGCGAGCCTCGGTGATGTTGTTGATTTCACCGCAACCGAGCATCTGGACAACCACATTGCCAGCAGCCGTCGCTTCAACAGGCCCTGCGACCACGGGACGATCACAGGCGTCTGCAGTCATTTGGCAGAGCAGTTTGTTTCTGGAACCACCCCCGACAATATGAATCACTTCGATGCGATGTTCCACTAGGGATTCCAACATTGTCAAACAATCGCGGTACCGGAACACCAAGCCCTCAAGAGCCGAGCGGTACAAAACGCCGTTGTTTTCCGGAGCGTGTTGGCCGGTCCTCGCGGCGTAGCCGATGACGGCGTCGACCATGTCCGAGGGGGCGACGAATGCGTCGTCATCAGGATCGAGGTACAACGAAAAGGGTGCCGCCTCGCTCGCTCTGGCAACCATCTCGTCCCAAGATTCGGCGGCACCGCGACGATCGAGCGATTTGCGAATCTGCTGAAAGATCCACAAGCCGCAAATATTTTTCAGCAATCGTGTGCTGCCATGAATGCCACCTTCGTTCGTGAAGTTCAATTCGGAGCATCGCTCATTGACCAAGGGATGCGACAATTCACAGCCCATCAAGGACCAGGTTCCGGAACTGATGTAGCACCAATCCGGTTTTTCAGGGGCAAAGTTCTTTGCGGGGACAGCGATCACGGCGGAAGCGGTGTCATGGGTGGCGGGCACAATGACCTCGACATTCCCAAGTCCAGTGGTCTCGGCTACCGAAGTTTGAATCGGTCCCAGTGAGGTTCCCGGCTGAATGCAATCGCGAAATATCGCGGGTGGCAGATTAAAGCGGCGGATCAAGTCGGTTGACCACTGCTGAGTTCGCGGATCGAGCAGTTGGGTCGTCGACGCGTTGGTGACGTCGACGCTGCGTTGTCCCGTCAACAACCAATGAAAGAAATCACCCATCAGCAACATGCCGTTGGCAACGTCCAGTGACCGCTCATGGTTCAAGCGAGCAGCGACCAATTGGAACAGCGTGTTCAGTTCCATGAACTGCAACCCAGTCGCCTGGAAAATCTGATCGCGGGGAACAATCTCCCATGCCCGCTGCATCATGCCACGCGTTCGGGCATCTCGATAATGGCGAATCGGTCCCGCCACCAGGTCTTGATCGTCGAGCAACGCATAATCAACGCCCCAAGTGTCGACTCCGGCCGAGCGGATGTTCTTGTACTCGTTGGCCGCTTTTCGCAGACCGTTCTGGATTTCGCTCCATAAGCCATGAACGTTCCACTGCATCGATTGCTGAATGAAAACGGGATCGTTGACGAACCGATGGCATTCAGCCAGTTTCAACTGGTTGTTTTCCAAAAAACCGGCCATCACGCGACCGCTGGATGCTCCCAAATCGATGGCCAAATGGGTTGATGCCGAACTCATCCTTTTACGTCCTTTACTGTCTTGGTTGTTGTTTGCCTGCGAGCGAGAGTTGCAAATGATAGCAGAATAATCCGTCCTCCACCTTCCTGCTATCCTGCTTGCCTGATCGGCAAGATCGCTTCGCTTGGTGGTTTGTTGGCATCGACTTTGCTCGGCAGGGCCGAGGGGGCGTCGGTCGGAATCGGAATCGGCACCAAAACCAACCGCACCAACGTCCCACGTTCGGGGATCCGTTCACCGAAGGGCTGGAACAACAACGCATCGGCATCGGCGCTGCTTGCTGCTGCGATATCTAACATGGCAGTACTGAAATTGGAGACGCAAATCATGTCCCCTCCGTCCGCTCGATAATACTGCTTGCCATCGCTCGGGTCGGTCCAAAACCCGCTGCCCGCGAAAACCCAATCGGCTTGCATCGCTTGTTTTGAGTCGACGTTCTGAATCCAGCTTCGAGCATCAACAACGTGAAATTTCTTGTCTTCGTCACGCCAAGCAACCCAAACACGAATCCTCTGGCCGGTCGGCGGTACGAAATTGGGGCTAAACATCACAGGCGTTCCCGACATCGCTCCGACCGCCAGAAGTGCTGCGTGGACCTCACTGGATCGAGCGATTGTCGCCACGACCGACTCGTGTTCTTTGGTTCCCGAGGGACACGCGAACATCTCGAGCGGGCCGCGATCCATCGCGACATAACCATCGATATAGACCCGCTTTTTGTCTCGATCGACCCACAAAAGCGTCTTTTTGCTTAGCTGCTTTGCTTGTGGTGGAGGCGAGAACGCTTCGAGCAGAGCTTCCGAAGGAGTCGGAAGTTTTGGTTCTGCAACCGGCGAATCGAGAGCGGTTGTAGTGTTTTCCTCGGAAACTTCGGTTTGCCCCGAGCTGGGGTCCACCGAGCTGGGGGACGTCGCCTTTGCGTCGGGCAACATCCGTTTGGCGCTCTCCACCGTTCCTTTCTGAGTGTCGTTTTGACCAGCCGTCGGTTGAGCGATCGTGGATTGGTGGATCAGTGCGACGGAGATCGCAGTCGCTGCAAAGAGCAATCGGGCTTGCAACCCGTTCTTGTGAAAACTCATCAATTACTCTTTTTTTCTCGGCAAATCGTGGTTTGGGTGTTCGCTAGCTAAGCTATATTCTATCCAACTTACTTCCGTAGGGTGCGCTCCATCAGTTATCAGGCGAATTCTTGATCACTTACGACGGTTTTATCCGCGTGTGGCGGCTCGCCAAGTGCGGCAATGCCGCACAGCGACCTTGGGTTTCTGCCTTCCACAGCGACTCGCTTGATCGTCATTGCTTGAAGACTCGTCCAGCGTCACTCACCAACCTTCGTTTCTCAAACGCTAGTTTCGATGTCCACTGATACGACGCCAACCCCGATCGCTGAAGTCGCCTCGTCGCCCGTTAACGAGCGTGGCTGTGAGCCAAAGTCCTCGCGGCCGGAATTGTCCCCGGCAGAAAGCAACAGCGACGGTGCCGCTGTTGATCGCGACAGGATGAAACCGGATGCCCTTTCGGCGAGCCAGTGGAAACGGCTTCGCTCAAAAGTGAATGCGAACGTGCAGAAAAATCCGGCCAAGCGAGTTTTCGGCAAATCGGCGATTGGCGGGAACGTTTATCGATGGGGGGTGGCTGCCGCGTCAGGCGAGCCAGTCAATCCGCTGCGGACGGCGCTGAGCCAATTGGCTTGCGACCAAAAACCGAAAAGGCGAAAATCGACACGACCGATGGACTTTGTGCAGCCTGCCAAAGAAATGATCGATCAGTTGGGGCCCTGCCCCGTGGACCGCTTGACGTGCCACGATGCGGTTTTGTGGGCTGCGGCGATGCCTGCGCTCAGCAAACAACTCGACACCGCGATGTGGTGGGATTTGCTTGGTTCGCTGCAACAGTATCGAGAGTCGATGCTTCAGCTTGGCCGCGACTCGGATCCGGTGCAATTGATTGGCACGGCAGAGCTTGGCTTGACCCTGGCATGGCGTTTGTCAGATTTACCGTCCTGCCAGCGGCTACAGAAATCGTCGCTCGAATCGTTCCGTCGTTGGTGTCAAGCCGAACAGGAGTCGGTTCCCGCCGCGTTAGCTCGAGCGACCGATGCTCGGTTAGTCCTCGGATCGGTGATTCGATGTGGCTGTTTGATTGAGAACACGACGAAGCGAAAGTTCACGAAAGCGGCCAAGGCAATCGGTGGTGAAATCGCGACTTGGGTCGCTGCGATGACGACGACCGAAGGTTCGACGGCGCTAAGTCGGCTGAAAAAAAAGCAGGTCGTCGACGATTTGAACGATTATGGATTGCTGATGCGGTCGGTTGTTTTTGATCCCGAAACGTTGCGGCCGGCGATGGAGGCAGCGCTCGGAATTCGCCATACCGGTGGTCGGTTGGCGTGGGAGGTTTCGCTGCCTGAGTCGTTCCTGCACTGCGAGAAAGCGAAGCTGGCGATGATGTTGCCCGAGTGGGATGTTCGACGTGGTCGCACCCATTTGCAGTACGCACAACGAGAAAACCGGCTTGAAATCTTTGCCGGTCGGTCCTTGGTCGTTTCTGGACGCGTGGAAACGTCCATCGAGGCCGATGGCCAATCGCAGTCGCCCGATGGTGATTGGGCGTTTGTTTGCGAATACACCGATGATGATGTGCACTATATCGAAATTGAGCAGCCTTGGACTGCGGGACTCGTTTTGCAGCGGCAATTAATGCTGGTGCGCGAAGATCGCTGCTTGTTGTTTGCCGATGCGGTGCTACCCAAGAAGGTGCTACCCAAGAATTCGGGGCCTCAGGACCAAGCTTCCACACAAATCAACTACACCGCGCGGCTCCCGCTGTGTGAGGCGATCCGGGTCGAGCCGAATGAGGGAACTCGCGAGATTTTCCTGTCGGATCGTAAACGACGCGCCATCGTGTTCCCGCTTTCCGCATCGGAGTGGAACGTCGGCCCCACTCCAGCGGCGATTTGCGAAAGTCCCGATGGTCACCTGGTGATTTCCGCCCAAGGCGAGGGGGCTCTCTACACACCGGTGTGGTTCGATTTCCAATCGCGACGTTTCCGACGCGATCGAACGTGGCGACAATTGACCATTGCCGATGAGCGGCGTATTTGCGAGCCTCGCGAGGCGGTAGGGTACCGTGTGCAGATGGGTTCGGAGCAATGGTTGGTGTACCGTTCCCTTGGCCCTCGTCGTTGTCGTTCGGTCTTGGGGAAACACTTGATTGCCGACTTTTTTGCTGCGAGATTTGAAATGAGCGATGGCAATTACGATGAATTGGTGACGGTTGACGATAGCGAGTTGATGGATGATTGATGGGGCGACACGCACGCAACTCAGCAAGAATTGGAATGCCGTCACGGACGAGGTGCAACAGGCTACCGTTGCTGCGGGGCGTCCAGCTGGTTCCACGAAGATCGTTGGCGTGACAAAGTACGTTGGTGCGGAGACCACGTTGGCGCTCGCCGAAGCGGGATGTTACGATCTCGGCGAAAGCCGTCCTCAGCTGCTTTGGCAGAAGGTCGATGAGGTCGCGTTTCCGCCTCAGGTTCAGTGGCATCTGATCGGTCATGTTCAGCGCAACAAACTTCGTCGCTCTCTCTCGCTTGATCCGATCATCCACAGTGTCGATAGCGGGCGTTTGCTGATCGCGATTGCGGAAGAGGCCGCGGCTCAGCAGCGGACGGCGACCGTGCTTGTTGAAGTCAATATCAGTGGTGAGGCGGCCAAGACGGGGTTGGCACCGGAGCAGGTCGAGACGTTGTTGACGCAGCTGCCTCGAAACGGGGTTGTCGTGGTTGGCTTGATGGCGATGGCCGGATGGGGGATCGAAGCGAGCGAAGCAAGGTCGCAATTCGCGGAAACACGCCGTCTTCGTGATGACTTGCAGAGTCGACTTGGAGTCTGTTTGCCCGAGCTCTCCATGGGCATGAGTGGCGATTTTATCGAAGCCATCGCCGCAGGGGCAACGATGGTCCGAATTGGATCGCGATTGTTTGAAGGTTTGCCCACCTAACTTGCGATCGAGGTAGCGTTGCCGTAGGCTGTGCGAAAGGGTGCTGCGGAAGCCCTCTTCACCTCTCAGGAGTGCAACGGATTGATGTCGGAAGCTCAACCTAGCCAACTCACACGATTGAATCCTCAGGATTCGTCGTCCGCCGCCATCCCGATTCGACATGGCGCGTACCCCGAGTTCACTTGGACAGCCGTTTTCCTTGGTTGGGCGATCGGTTCTCTGATTGCCGTGTCGATTGGTTACGCAGCCTTGATCCTGGGTTTCGCGATCGAGGGATCGGAGTTAGCGGCCATCCTCGGTTGGGGCGTACTGCGGGGCGTTTTGCGACGAACCAGTATTGTCGAAAACAACATCAATCAAACCATTGCCTCCGCGGTGAACGGCGCCTCGTCGGGGATCATGTTCTCCGTCCCTGCACTCTTTATTCTGAGCCGTTCACCGGGCCTTGAGTCGGTGGCGGATTTTAGCGTCCCGCTAATGATTTTGGCCTGTGTAACCGGTTCGGTGCTGGGATTGGCATTCGTGATCCCGCTGCGGAAACAGATGATCGACTTCGACCGTCTGGCTTATCCCGGTGGTATTGCCGTGGCTACGATTCTGAAGTCGCCGGGAGCCGGTGTTCGTAAGGCGGTGTTGCTGATCAGTGGAGCGTTGATTTCAGGGATTTCGCATCTGTTGGTCCTGTCGTTGATGGGTGAGGACGCGAATTGGGATGCGGGGGCCCTGTTTGGCTTGCCATCGATGTTGAACATTGCCCTGTACTTGTCGGTGATGACGATCGGTGTTGGGTTCTTATCGGGTAAAGGTGGTTTCTGGTTCGGTGCGGGCGGTTTTCTGTGTTACTTCTTGCTTTCTCCGCTGTTGAGCCACTCGGCGGACGCCGGGGTGGCCGAGTTGGTGTCGGATCCGACGGCGATGCGTGCCACGTTGTACAAACCACTCGGAATTGGCATGTTGGTTGGCGCAGCCGTCGGCGGAATCATTGCGGCGTTTCCGCTGATCGCCAGCGCCATGAAGTCGATGCATTCGGCGAGACAACAAGATGTCACTTCGGATTCGGTGAGTGACGAGATGCCGATTCGATTGTTGTATGCCGCGATCGGCTTGGGGGCGATCGTGATGATTTGGATTGCCTACAACAGCGTTGAGTCGATGTCCCTTGGCCGGGCCGCCGCGATGGCGCTCTTGGGAACGATTTGGGTTTGGGTGGCGGGCGTGGTGGTTTCGGAATGCGTCGGACGAACCAACTGGTCTCCCTTGTCCGGCATGACGTTGATCGCCGTGACGATTGTCATTTTGGTGGCTAAGGGAGGTGTTGACAACGCATCGACGATTACCAGTTCTTTACTCGTTGGAGCGGCAATTTGTTTAGCCATTTCGCAAGCAAGCGACATGATGTTGGATTTGAAGTCCGGGTATTTGGTCGGTGCGATCCCGCGCCGACAACAGTTGGCGCAATTCGTTGGCGCTTGGCTGGGACCCGTGATCGTGATCTTTCTGATGATCCTGCTGAATAATCAGTACGAAATTGGTTCGGAAAAGCTCCCCGCGCCTCAGGCTCAAGCACTTGCGTCGGTCACCGAAGGGATTCTCAACAACGACGTGCCCGCATATCGCTACACCGCCGGGGCCGGATTGGGATTGTTGTTGGCACTGAGCGGGTTGGGTGGCATCGGAGTATTGATTGCGTTGGGCTTTTACATGCCGTTCCAAATTGCATTGACCTACACGATTGGCAACGCACTGAGAATCGTATCGGACAAAACGCTTGGCGTAAAATTTAGCCACGAGGTCGGGATTCCCATTGCGGCAGGACTGATCGTCGGCGAGGCACTTGTCGGTGTCGGGCATGCACTCGTGCAAGTCTTCTTTGCCAGTCCCGACGCGGACGTGACCGCGATGCAGTTGGGGGCCTCCGCTTTTGATTCCTTGACCAGATGGATGTAAACAAATGGCAGCACGAGTATTAGGACACACTTTGTTGTGGGCCGGGTTTCTGTGGGCCGCTTATGTGTCACTGAATCGGTTAGAGATCGACGACGCCAAATGGAGCACCATCCATTGGGGCTTGTATGCGTTGGCGATGTTGGTGGGTTGCAGCGGAGTGGTGCTGCTAAGAATCGTAAGCCGTCATGTCGATTCCGATGACACGAAAACGGAAGCGGAGTATTCGGTGGTACAAGCCAGTTTGTTGAAGGTGTTGACGGAGGTGGATCGGCTGTATGCCGACAAAAACCGGCATCCATCGGACGTTTTGCTGCGGATTGACAACGAGCTTGCCGAACCCTTGTCGGATTTCGCCGACGCGCGTGGTTCGTTGATCAAGCGGTTCGGAATGGAAACCTATGCCGAAGTGATGACCGATTTTGCCTCGGCGGAGCGATACATCAATCGATCGTGGTCGGCGGCCGCGGATGGCTATGTCGACGAAGTCGAATCGAGCCTAGGAAGGGCACGCAAATATCTCGAAAATGCACAGCAGACGCTTTTGCGTCAGTCGTCATCTTCATCCACGCCCGCGGCCCATTCAGGGTAGGGCTCCGTCGTTCCCTTCATCGCTCGCCATAGAATTCGATTGAGCACCTCTTCGGGGGCCCGGTCGACTTCGGCAAAGTTTAACGTTGTCGATACCTGAGGTCGATTGTAACCGATGCCTTGAGTCGGGGTTCCGTGCGCGGTTCCGCCGGATGAGCAAAAAAAAACGACGCTCTCTCGAGCGTCGTCCGTTTCCTTGCTTTTTGATGCCGTGGGGCAATCTCGGCAGATTGTTTTACTCGCCTTTTTCCTCGGCAAAGGAATAGATTCGATAAACCTGTTGGTCTTCGACCTCTTCCGAGAGCTCCAATTTTCCGTCTTCGGTAGAAAGCAAGATAAAGCCTGGGGCTTTCATTTCGGCTTCGTCGACAATCGAAAGCGATTCCCCGCCACTGATTCCAACCACCGCCGTTGAATTACGAATCTCTGGGTCGGGGTACTTCTTGACCTCCATGGTCAACGGGTCGATCACATCGGCACTATCGACCTTCGTGCTCAGAACCGATCCCTCGCTGACTTGCATGACCAACGGGACTCGGGTTGCGATTGCGGGATCGAACGCTGTGACAACCATCTTGGCCGACGCCGCCTTCTTTTCCACGGGCACGATTCGTTTTTGAAACGTCACCTTCGCGATCGAAGCCGGTTCGACGGGGCCGGCGAATTGATCGTTGCCGGACGGCAGCGAAACCACTTCGCTCGGTTCGCTCCAATCCGTCCAGCGTTCGAAGTTGCGGATCTTGCTGAGGTCGATATTTTTTTCCTTCTTAGCAATTTTATCGTTGTATTCCTGCTCGGCTTCCGAGATCAAACCACTGACACGTTTGTAGACATCGGGTGACATCGCACTGGTCTTAGGTTGTAACGCCGGATTGGCCGGGAAGTTGGGATCGTTGACCGAAATCCGAACACGATAGACGTATTGTCGACCCGGTTTGGGTGCCGATGGATCTCCGCCCAAGTCAAAGTCATAGAATCGAACCAACTTGTATTCGACCGGATCGACTTCGACACCGGTGAATCCGTAGGGTGATCCACCACCGTATCCACCCCCGCTCCCGTACATGTCCCCGCCGCCGTACATGTCTTCTCCTTCGTACATGTCACCGCCACCGTACATGTCATCGCCGCCGTACATATCACCGCCGCCATAGCCACCGCTCCCGCCGTAGCCACCACCACCGCCGCCCACATTGAAGGCGGGCCCGGTGATGCTGATATCCTGGCCTCCGATCCCACCGTTCGGATTGAACATATCAGTGGGATCGACCATTTCAGGTTCTTCTCCCGTTTCGAGCATTTGAATCTCGCGTTTGGTCAACATTGGGATTTTGGGATGCAACGTAAAGCTGCTGTATTCATCCATCAACACGGGTGGGATCCATGTCGTGATCAATTCGTCGCGGTAGTCTTTGGGAACCAATTCCGGTGCCGTTCCAGCCCAATACAAAGCGGCCAATTTGGTGTGGAATTCCCGGTCTCGGCGATCCACCCAATCCTCCTCGGTCAATTGGTCGACCGACTTACCGGTCACATCCGCACGCTGGACTTGGAAGTTCCAATACTTCGGGGTATCACGATCGGTGGGCCGGTAGGCTGATGAATCCTCTTTTAACGCTTCCTCATACGATTCGTACATTTTTCGGTGGGGTAGAATTGCCGTTCCCGCGACGAACCGCGCGACTTGAGGGATCGGCAACTGCTTTCCCTCGGTTCGGAAATCCTTGATGGAAGCGGGAGGGGTGTAGGGCGATCGATTCGAGTCTTTCCCCACTTTTCGCACCGGGCCGGTCGCAGCCCCCTGCGTCATCCCGCCGTACATGTCGCCCCCACCGTACATGTCTTCCCCGCCATACATGTCTTCTCCGCCATACATGTCTTCTCCACCGTACATTTCGTCGCCGCCGTACATGTCACCGCCCATCATCGCTGGACGGCCGCGTGGTTTCCGTTGCTTCTTTTCGACCTTCTCGACTGGGTCGGCGCCTTCGAGTTCCGTCAGAGCATATAGACCTTCGATGGATCGAACCGCGATCGAGCGAACAACACCTTGGACATCGAGGTCTTCGGGGGGGTACAGGACAGGATCGAGTCGTTTGAAGGACAAATTGACTTCGACGCCTTCCCAAGGTTTATCGAGACCATAGATCGACGGATTCACCGGTGCGAGTGCCGCATCGGTGCGAGCCAAAATATCAATACTCTGCATCTCCTCTTCGCGGGGTGTCAAAATCTCAGCGTTATGATCCTCGTCGACCGCTGCTTTGACTCGCGTTGCATCCGTCTGAAGCTTGTCGGGTGCCTTGTCAAAACTGGGGATGTTGATCGCTTGGTAGACAAGGAAAGCCGAACCGGCGACGAAAACACCGAGAACGATTTTTTCGACATGTTGGACTAGCGAGTCTTTGATCTTTTGTGCGTCCATCACAGGTACTCGTGAGCGAGAAGGAACGGGAAAGGAATGTCGCGTGATTGTGTTTGCGTCGTGATTGTGGAAACGGCTCTACCGTTTCGCCTTCAACATGTTTCTCGGTCGGTTTGTTGGCCGAGAAACCTGTCGTTTCCTGGTCTAAGCGCCCGCAGGCGTCGACGGTGCAGTACCCGCTGGAGCAGCACCCGCCGCTGGAGTCGTGGCCGCTGGAGTCGTGGCCGCTGGAGTCGTGGCCGCTGGAGTCGTGGCCGCTGGGTTTGGATTCACACCATCCGCAGGCTGTGGGTTCGCCGGCGCAGCGGGAGTTTCCGGAACGGCATCGCCGGCCGGAACCGGGGTACCGGTCGCAGTTCCATCGACGGGAGGCGCTGTGGGATTGGCCGCCGGTGCTGTGGTTGCCGGAGCGACTGGCGCAGCCGGTGCGGGGGTCGGCAGATCACCGGTTTCCGGCTTGTTATTGCCGAGGTCCAATCCCTCCACCACGGTATCTTCGGTTAACAGATCGAGCCCGAGGCTCTTGCGACTGGGTGGATTGTAGATGTTGATCATTCCGTAGACTTCGACGTCCATATCAAAGGGATGTTCTTCGGGTGGTTTCACAGCAGCCCCCATGGAACCGCCCATGCCGCTACCGCCATAGCCACCGTCCATGCCATCGTCGTATCCGCCGCCCATATCGCCGCTGCCGTATCCGCTATCCATGTCGTCGCCGTAATCGTCTCCCGAATCCTCTCCATAGCCGCCGCCATAGCCGCCGCCCATCATGCCACCACCACCTCCACCGACGGAAGCCTTGGAGGTTCCTTTTGGCAAGACGCGAACTTGGCGCACTTCGACCATCAACGCGGCGCTGCCGCAGGCGGCCAACAGATCGGGGATCGCACGTTGGTCCATCGTCACGGCCAACATCACGGGGACTTTCTTGGCGACGGCCAAATTGACGTCGGTTGGCAACGCGCTTTCAAGCGCAGTGCGGAGCACAGCCCCTTTGATCGGTTCGTAATTGGTGTTGACGTAACGGTTGTCTGCTGGGTCGGGAGCCGTCGGTACCTCGCTGGTGCTTCCGGGGACGGACATGCCGCCGTAGGGGTCACCGCTACCGTAGGGGTCCCCCCCACCGTACATATCACCGCCGCCGTACATGTCGTCGCCGCCGTACATGTCGTCGCCGTACATGTCACCGCCCATACCGCCACCGGCGGCACCGCTAGCGGTGACGGACTTGATCGATCCGGCAGCAAATTGAACGGAGCGACCGATTTGAATGGTTTTGATTTCGCGAATCTTTGCTTCAAAGGGCTCGTTCGCGTCGACGTTGACGGTGTCAACGATTTGTAATAACTGTTTCAGAATCCAAAGGTTCTCTTGCGAGTAGTAGACCTCTAACGACGTCGGCCGTTGTCGTCCACGCCATGGAAACAGGTCCGCCAGCAATTGTGTTTGACTGGCGGCACTCCATTCCACCAACGGCTTGTCTTCGCGGCCGGAGATCAATTTTTCGGAAAGCTCTTTCGGACGCTTGGGCCCGAGTGCGGCTTGAGCGGAGGGGTCAAGCACGGCGGTCCATTCCGCTCGAGCATACTTGGCGATATCAGGCAACACTTGGCCGATGTAATCCGCATACCGGTTCAATAGGTAGGCCTCCTTTTCTTGGCCCGGTGCGGGGGGCGAATCGATGTATCGTTCGATCGGGATCAAGCCTTCAAACTCTTTGACGAAGTCCTCCTTCAACGATTTTGGCCAAGTCAACAACCCGCGTTGGCGATCGTACATGTTCTGCCAGGCATCGAGCACAACCTCGGTCCGCTTCTCGATCAGCTTGTTCATCTCTTCGTGACTGGCCGGATTCGGATGCGTCGACAACTCGGATTGCAGGGTCTGGACACTGCTAAAGGAACTGTTGATGCTCGATTGCTGCTTGTCGCGTTCGGATTGCAGCGTCATCGTGGCAAAGAACCAAACGCCCAACGATGCGAGGATCGCAAAACCAATGCCAATCCAGAATCCATAGCGAAGGATGACCGCCAATTGTTCTTTGATTTTATCCATGAAACGATACTCAGACGTGCGAAATGAAAAGGAGGTCGGTGCGGAAAAGGAAACTCATGAAAAGAACGGATGGTCTTAGGGGGTCGGTGTCGGGGGCATCGCGACCGCCTCTGCCTCCGCCGCAGCGGCGGCAGCCGCCTCAGCCGCATTCTTGGCTTTGATCCGATCGGTGATCAAGGTTGGCTGCCAAACCACTTGGTAATCGAAGTCCAATCGTTGCACCGTCAAGGCCCGCGGTTCTGCGATGATCTCTTCCAAACCTTCTTCGGTTTGCCCCATCGGGATGACCCCCGTGGCCAGAGCCTGCTGTGCCATCATGACCGCATCGGGATCAAACGCTGGATTGGCGATTTGAACCGGTTTGGGTTTGTAATCTTGAAGCAATAACGGATAGGAAAAACCGAACTCACGCGGCGTAAAGTTAATCAAATTGCCTTCGGGATCCGGCAGCGCAATCGGCTTGGTCAAGAAGTTGGTGGTCAAGAAGTTACGGACGTGGTTACTGCCTTCCTTGCCCATCATCTCGGGGCTGTTGAAATAGTGGTACGCGCTGATCTCGATCACCCAGCCTGGGCCCGAGGGGGGGATCAACTCCGCAAGCACCCCAAGGGCTGGGTTCGCCGCGATCGCTTCCGCCGTCAACGGGACCTCCATCGGGACCGCGGTTGAACCATAGGAAGAAGTGGGAGTCCCATAGGAAACGGCGCTGGTCGTGGTTGGCGCAGCGGTCGCGAGGGAAACCGCGCCAGCCATCGGTTCCAACATATCGTCCGGCAGCGGTCGGCCGGTGATTTTTACCCAGTTGAGCATTTCTTCTTTGAAACGCTTTTTCACTAGATCGGTGTACCAGGTGGAGAGGTCCTCGTAGAACTTCGTCTCTACTTTGGTGACATGGATATCGGTGCGATCTTCGTAGGGAAGCTCTTTGACGCTGGGCCGCTTGCCATCGGGAAACTCCATGCGTGGGACCATCGTGTTGAACGCCCTGAGCAGTTCCATCCATTTCAGTCGTTTCTCGGCGTCCCCGGACACCTCTTTGCCAATTTGGTTCAGAAACGTCAACTTGGTCTGCAGCAGCTCGTCCTCGCTCTTCTGTTCGTTCGAATAGCTCGACATCTGCGTCACGGCGGCTTGGGCCCCGTCCCACAAATCAGGATGGCTGTGCGCCCAACTTCGCTCCGTCAGCACGTAGTGTCCGATCAATCCGAGCAACAAGGCGGCGACGGCGGCAAGCGTCCAAGGTTTCTTCGCCCGGATCATTCGCTCGGTCAGAATCTCCTGCGGCACCAAACTCGCGTGAACCGGCGCCAAATCCAAACCCTGCAAACAAAGTCCGTAACAGACCCCGAACGTTGTCGCGTTGTCGCGGAAGGTGGGGATTGACAACACATCCTCACCACTCAAGCGGTTGAAACGGTCAAGCGTGCTGACTTCGAACCCGAGGTTCTTGCCCAAATAGGCCGCCAGCCCTGGCATCTTGACCGTATTGCCGGCAATCAACATCTCAGAAATTTCAGCCTGACGGTCAATGCTGCGGAAGAAGCCGATCGATCGCTGGACTTCGGTCACCAAGTCGTTGAAGACGGGACGCATCGTTTGGAAGACCAACTTCGGGTCGGCCGCTTCCCGGGCGTTGCGTTTGAGATGTTCGGCATTGGCAAACGTCAATTTCAAGTCTTTGGTCAATTGACGCGTGAAATGGTTACCACCGATCGGCATACTTCGCTGCCAAATCCGGAATCCGTTGGTGATGATCAAATCGCTGGAATCGGTTCCGATCGACAACACGACCACCGACGCAGGAGGGTTGTCGGAATCGAACGTTTCGTTTTCGATCCGGTCGTGCAGTCGGTCGTAGGCGACCATGTTGTAAAGCGCTAGTGGAGCCAACTGGATTTGGTCCACTTCGATATCGCATGACGTGAACGGTTGTAGTTGTCGGTAAACTTGTTCACGCTTCATTGCGAACAAGCCGACCTCACTCTCCAACGCGTAGCCCTCTTCGATCATGCTGCCGGGCATCATCTGGTGGTCCCAAACCACGTCCGCCAGGTCAAACGGGATCTGTTGTCGTGCCTCGTAGCGGACGATGTCGGCAATCTTTTTGATTTCGACCGGTGGCGGTTTGAAGAACTTCGCCAACCCACTTTGTCCCGGCACACTGATCACCACCTGATCATTGAACCCATCGTTGCGTTGCAATAACTGCTGCAACGCATCGTCGATCAGTTCCTCGGGAACCGCCTCGGGTTGGCTGAGAATTTTGGGGTATTCAATAAAATCAAAGGCATCGGCGACCACTTCGCCGTCAACGACCTTGCAATGCAACGCCTTGAGCGCCGATTGGCCTATTTCAATTCCCCACACGCCAGAGCTGGAAGCCATCGATACGGTACTCTTCTATCGAGATCAGATAAGAAAGTTGGTAGGAACGTTTTGTCGTCCTGTATTGCCCCTCGTAATGTGGACACATCCCCATTGTACGCAAACTTGGCCGGAATTATATGCGTTTCTGCGTTTCCGTGCACGATTGCTGCATGATTCTGGGGTGGTCTGGTGGCATTGTGCCACGCGTCCCTGTGTCCCCCAATCGTTTTCTGCGTTTTTAGCCCCGATTTTGGGTCGTTCTTTTTGAAGATTGGTAAGATCACGCCACATTCTTTCAGTGGCTTGGTGTCGCGAATGAACCGTTCGGGCAACAATACCCTTGAAAAATCGCGAGAAACAGCGACAGATAAGACAACCTCATTTTAACGAATTCGCCCCCCCCGAGTCAAATTTTTCCTGCCATGCCTGCCTACGACGAGTGCTGCATACTGATTCCCGCATCCACGCTGGAGGATTTCCCATCGGATGCGACCGATGCGGATGCCCGCAGTTTGTTGGCGGCTTGGACCGTGCTGTGGCACCCCGAACTGATCGCCAAATCGGAACAAACACCGGCCTGGTACCGGGCGGACGGGCCGCCCGAGATCGATACCGGGCACCGTGTGATGGCCGTGCCGAACAGCAGCTTTTCGATGTTGCCCGACGGTTTCGAGCAGAAATGCCGTGATGCGGACGGCGTTGTTTGGGTTACGGGCGACACGCGGCAAGCGATGCTTCAGTCCCTTGGGTACGATGCGGATCCCGCTGAACCAGCGGCAGCATCGCTACAGGCGGAGCATCGCGACATCAGCATCGACGACTTCTTCGCGCTCGGGTACGCGATGTTGCAGGTCCAGGTGATGACGAGGCGACTTCGCTACACCAGCAACCTTGATGAGGTCTATTTTCAATCCTGTGTCGTTCGAGCTGCCCAGTCGTTCGTTCAAGGTGACGCGGAAACGGCGGTCGCATCGATGCATGACGCGTTTGACGCTTTGGCCCAAGAACGCGACCACTATTTTTCTTCCGATCCCCATCTGATTGATCTGACGTTGCTTTCCCAATCGACGCTCGATTGCTTTTTCGAATCGTTGGCAAGTATCGGGGTTCGTGTCGATCCGCTGGGCCAGCAAACCGACGCGGACCCCGATTCGGCCGGTAAGGATTCAGCCGGTGAAAATGGCGTCTTAGCGACGCCCGTGAACGTCTTGATCGATGCGGCCATGGCAGCCGAGATCCAAAAACTTGGTGAAACGAAACTTGCGTTGCTGCGGGACCGCTTTTCGCAAAAGCGGCTGGGATGGGCGGGTGGCGGCCCATCGGGTGATGTGGGTTTGGCGACGCAAACCTACACCGGCGCCGAGCGATTGTTGGTCGATGCGTTCGAGCAAACCACGTTGGCCCTTGGAGTTCGGCCGCCGGTTTACGCTCGTTACAGTGGGTCGACACCGGCCGATATGACGAAAGTGATCGCCGCGTTGGACGTCGCCGGAATGATTTCGATTGACTTCGAGAACGGTACGGGGTTTGGCGATGAGGCCAAGGTGGTCCAGAAACATGGCGGCGGCGAATTGCATACGCTGGCAGCAAAACCAATCGATGCATCGAGTTCGACTCCGTTCTTGGCTTTGGGCTCGCGGTTAGGCGAAGCGATCGATAGTGGGGAAATTGCAACTGCACTGTTGGTCCATTGGCCTGGTCACCAGGGCGACACGCTGAACGACATCCGCCGAACGGCTTCGTGGAGTCTGGTGCTCGGACGCTTTTGGACCTTGGAAGACTTCTTCCGCACGGGCGAACAGCCCTATCACCACAACGCCGACCATGCAGCCGCCAGCCGAGCGGATGTGGAATTAACCGCGTCGGTCGAACGGGGTGATGCAAACCCGTTGTCATCGCTTGCGGACCAGGTGACGGCGTCGATCGAAATGCAGAACGAGACCCAGATGCGAGCGATGATTTGTTTGGCGTCGGGCCAAGCGGCGGTGGGAGAGGATTTGAACGCCGACTTGTTACGCGCACTCGGGCTTACCCGTTCTGAGAATCCCTCGAACGTCGCCATCATCAACCCGATGCCGTGTCCGCAGCGATGCAACGTCGAAATCCTCGGCAGCCCGCATCACGACAAACATGTCTATGCGGCGAGTGGCTCAGGGAACCAATCCGTCGTGACGACCGACGTTTCCGCCTTCGGTTTTTCGGTGGTTCGTAACGAAGCAACCGGTACCGCCAGCGGCCGTTCGTTGGGCCGGCGTATGCGAGATTTGTGGTCCGCCGGTGGTTGGTTGGGTGGCGGCAAACCAATGGTGGTCGATTCGATACTTCAAAATGCGTTTATGGAAGTCGGCATCGATCCCGAATCGGGTGGGATCAAGGGAGCCTACAGCGGTGGGGCCCGCGGCAACCGGTTCTCGATGCGGTTGGTCTGCGTTGCACCCTCGGGTGATCGGAAGACCAAGCTGGATTCGTCTGCGAACGCTTCGGTGATGAAGTGTGACAAGATCAAGACCCTTGTTTCTCGTATGGATTTGGGTGAGATCCAAACGACGGGGTCGATCTTCAGTGCCGGGGGCGACAAAGTGGCCAGCTACGAATTGACCTACCGGCTCGAACGAGGCAGTCGCTTTGTGCAGGTCCACGGTCAGTTCGACGCGCTCACGAGATTCAGCGAGGATCCCTGGCAGCACTATCTTGCCGCACGGAGTGCCGTCGCAGCCGATGCGGTGATTCCCAAGCTGATCGTTCGTGACAAGCTCCATAAAGCGACGAGCCGTCGAATGGTCGCGCCGCTTGGCGTGGTGTTGGACGAGGCCGAACGTCAAACGCTGATCGCAACGGCCGGACGCGCCTATCACCGACGCGTCGGTGATCGTTTTTTTGACACCTTGCTATGCGTTCGAGGTGAAACTCGAAACGAGTTCACGTTGCATTATGGTTTCGAGGTTCCGGATCCCGTCGGTGCCGCTCGCTCGGTGCTGGTCGATCCAATCGTGACGCCCGTCGAGCCGGTTGATTTGCAAGCGGCTCGAGGCTGGTTGATCCATGTGGCTCCAGCGGAAGTGCTGGTCGCTGATGTCAAAGTGGCTGCCGACGACAGCGGACGATTGTTCGCCGTGGTCCGGTTGATCCAGACCCGTTCGCGTGGTTGCACGGCGTCGCTGCGATTTTGCCGCAGCGTTGAGCATGCCGTCAAACGGGACGACATCGTCAATCAACCAGTGAGTCGGTGGCGAGAGTTGCTTTCGGAAGCAGCGGAGGCGAGTCCCTTGCTGCTGGATTCCGACCGAGTGCAGATTCCCATGGGATCCCACGAAGTGGTTGATTTGGTGATTGGGTTCAAGGGAGGGGGGTGATGGAGTCGAGTGGAGCAAAGCCGATTCTGACGTTCAAAGAAGCCGCGCTACGCAGTGGGTTGGTCACGAGCAAGAAGTGGAAGCGTGCCGTGGCAATCGCCGGTTCAAGCGAAGAAGCCGAAGTGGCCGATGCGCTGATCCGATCGGGTGACGTGACCGAATACCAGTCCAACCAACTTCGCGGCGGGCGGACCAAATTCAATCTCGGCCCCTACTTGATCACCGGCTGGATTGGCCAAGGAGGTATGGGCCAAGTGTTCAAGGCGGTCCACAGTGTGATGGGACGCGAATGCGCGGTGAAGACGTTGCCGCTCGAGAAGTTGACGGCCGAATCGCGAGCGGCCTTTGTTCGCGAAATCCGACTGCAAGCCGGCTTGGATAGTCCTTATGTGGTGCGGGCTTACGACGCCGGTCAAGATGGTAGCGTGCATTATTTGGTCGTCGAGTACGTCCCCGGCACGGACCTCCGACGTTTAGTGCGCAGCAACGGACCGCTGACGATGAACCACGCGGCATTGGTTGTCTCGCAAGCTGCGATGGGACTGCAATACGCACACGACCTCGGTTTGGTCCATCGCGACGTGAAGCCTGGAAACATCTTGGTCACTCCTGATGGGCATGCGAAGGTTTCGGATATCGGTTTGGCCGGATACAGTTTTGGTGGCAAGGATGACCCTCGAGCGGGCAAGATAGTTGGCACGGCCGATTACTTGTCGCCCGAACAGATTCGTTGTCCCTCGGCAGTGGATCCGCTCAGCGACATCTATTCGCTTGGGTGCACCCTGTACTATGTCGTCACGGGCAAGGTGCCCTTTCCGGGTGGTGACGCGAAATCAAAGTGTCGTCGGCACTGCGAACAAACGCCTTGGCATCCACGCAAGTTTAGCCCTGAGTTGTCCGAGGACTTTGTGGACGTGATCGCGGACATGATGGAGAAAGATCCGGCGAAGCGAATCCAATCCGCGACCGAGGTGGTGGAGCGATTGGAGCCCTGGTCGACGACGGCGCTGGAGTTTGTCGATCGACCGATTGATCGACGATCGTGGACGCAGCCGCCCCCCCCCAAAGAACCTCCGCAGAAGGAGTTGGCCGCAGGCCGCGAGAGTGGTGAGAATTCGGAATCGGCTCACTCCGGTGGTTTGGGTCTTTCCGATGGCCAGTCCGTCCCCGGCTCGATGTCCTCGGCGAACCCCGTCATGGAACCCTTGCTCGAATCGTCGCGGCGGCCGAGTCTGCTGTTGCCAATCTCGTTGACCTTGGCGATTGCTGTGCCGATCAGTTTGCTCTTTGGAGCGATCTTGGGTGTCGTCATCAACGAATGGCTTCAGAGATAGCGGCGTTAAGACGCAGCCCTCGACATGCGGGCTGCGGTGAGTTAAATAGGTTTGCAGTCCTACCTTCGTTTCCTTCCTGCAACCTTCGGAGCATGTCCTCACATGGCTCGTCATCAGAACAACTCTCGCCGTGACTTTCTCAGGACCGCCGGTGCGGCGGTGTCGATTCCCTATGTGATTACATCCAGCGCCTTGGGTGCCGGGGATGTGCCGCCGGCAAGCGACCGGATCGTGATGGGTGGTATTGGCATTGGTAACATGGGCCGTGGCGATCAAGGTGCGTTCCTTGGTCGAAGTGATGTTCAATACGTTGCCGTTTGCGACTGTCGCAGCGATGTTCGGGATGCTGCCAAAGCGAAGGTCGACGAGAGGTATCAAAACGCTGATTGCACCGCCTATGGCGATTTTCGCGAGCTTCTCGCCCGTGCCGACGTCGATGCCGTGCACGTTGCTACCCCCGACCATTGGCACGCGATCATGGTGGTGGAAGCATGTCGAAACGGGAAAGACGTTTACTGTCAGAAACCGGAAACGCGAACGTTAGCCGAAGGGCCGGCGATGGTCGCGGCGGCCAGGCGTTATTCGCGCGTGGTTTCCGGAGGAAGTCAGCGGGTCTTGGAAGATTATCGCGACACGGTCGAACCTTGTTGGAATGGTGAAAAGGGGACGATCCGATCGATCAATGTGAACGTCGGCCCACTTTCGCAGCCCTGCAATCTACCCGCCGAGTCGGTTCCTGAAACAATGGACTGGGAAATGTGGCTCGGCCCGGCACCATGGGCCCCCTACAACAAAGCACGTTGTGATGGCAATTTCAGCACCGGTGGAGGCAGCTGGCGATCCTACATCGACTATTCAGGTGGTGGCATGACCGACTGGGGCGCCCATCATTTCGGCGGTGCAACGTTCGCGATCGATGTGCGTGAAGATCAGCCCGAAGAAGTCATCTACCATGACGAATCCGATCGCAAGTACCTATCGTTTCGATATCCCAGCGGCGTGATGTTGCATCATAACAAACCTAATACCGGAAACCTACAAGTCGAAGGTACGCCGGGCGAGAAAATCGCCGGCAAGCCGCTGCCGTCTTACAAGGGCCATGGCGGTATCTATGGCGACTTCATCGAGTGTGTGAAAACCCGTGAAAAACCGTTCCGCGATATCGAATTGGCCGTCAACACCGTCGCCCTCAGCCATTTGGGAATCATCGCTTACCAGCTTCGACGATCACTGCGTTGGAACGCGGTGGAACAGCAATTTGTCGATGACGCCGAAGCGAATCGGTTCCTTGACCGGGCACGCCGCGAACCTTGGCAACTATAGACATCGGGATCGATCTTTTTTGCAATCAACGATTGCCTTCTGTTTCAAGACACATAGTAAAACAAACAACCGAAAGACTGAATATGTTGGATCAAGCCTTTGAAGCCCTGCTGACGTTTGATTGGGGGAGCGACCTCAATGCGGTGAAACCGATTGATGAAGCGATCGTTGCAACGACCGGTGACGCGGCGGCACGAACCGAACTCGAGTCGCGGTTGGTTGAAGTTCTGAACCGTGATGTGTCACGTGATGCCAAGGATTATGTGTGCCGAGCTTTGGCCGTGATTGGAACCGCGATATCGGTGCCAACGTTGGCTGCGATGCTAAGCGATGCCGAGCTTTCGCACATGGCCCGTTACGCACTTCAGCCGAACCCTGCACCCGACGCGACCACAGCGCTTCGCGACGCGCTGCCCAAAACGTCGGGTGTGATCAAGGTTGGCGTGATTGGATCTCTCGGCGCGAAGCACGATGCTGAGAGCATTCCTATGCTTGCCGGGCTGCTTAACGATGCGGACCCGAGGATCGCGCGCGCTGCTGCAATCGCACTCGGAGAGATTCGAACTCCAAAATCCGCCGCCGTGCTAACCTCCGCGAAGTCAGACGACGTGACCGTGGCCCTTGCGATCACCGATGGTTCGCTATCGTGTGCCGAATCGATGCTGGCAGCAGGGAACAAGATGGGTGCGCTGAAGGTCTACAAGACACTGATGGCGAACGCCGATTCACCAAAGCACATCAAACTTGCTGTCACTCGTGGCATGTTGGCATGTGCCGGAAAGTAGTCACGGCGTTGGAGCACCGCCTTCACGCTGCATCCCCTTCGCCTCCCATTGACGAAAACCGAAGAACCGTATCAATGAAGCTCACCTCAGCCATCCTGGCGATCCTGCTTGGTGTTGCGATTCACACGGCCGCAGGGCCAATCGCGTTCGCCCAGGATGATGCCAGCAGCGATTTGGTCTCGATGGTTATCGAGTTGTTGGCCGACGATGACCCTGAAATGCGGGCCTTGGCACTCGAGCAGGTTCGTACCACGGCCGCGGGAGAGGTCGCGACGGAGCAGTTTGCGGCTCAGTTGCCCAAATTAAGCGGGGACGCTCAGGTCGGTTTGATCCGAGCTTTAGCCAAGCGGGGCGATGCCGCAGCTCGGCCCGCGATCCTCGAACGGATGGCGGGTTCCAGCGATTCAAAGGTCGTCGAGGCAGGGATCGAGTCGTTGGGGTGGCTTGGCAACGTCACCGATGTGCCGACCTTGATCAGGTGGCTCGGAGATGACAATCCATCACAACGTGAGGCGGCTCGGCGTAGCCTCGTGCGTTTGCAGGATGCTGCCGTACCCGCAGCCATCGTTGGCGGGATCACGTCGTCGTCGGCTCCGATGCAAGCGACACTGATCGGAATTCTCGCAGAGCGACGAGCACTCGATGCGATTCCCGCGATCCTCGACGCGGCGACAAATGGAGATCCCAGCGTTCGTGGAGCCGCGATGGTGGCGCTGGCGGAACTTGCGGGACCCGAGCATTTGACGGGGATGCTCAAAGGCGTTCTCGCGGCCGAGCGTGGGCGGGAGCAGGAGGCAGCGGAAAAGGCAGTGATGGCCGTTTGCAATCGGATCGAGGATACCGGCGAGCAAGCAACACCACTGCTCGATGCGATCCGCGGTTTTTCTGCCTCCGAGCAACTCGTGCTGTTGCCGACCGTCGGCCGTGTCGGCGGGAAGCAAGCGTTGGCGGACGTGATGTCAGCGGTGAGAAGCACCGACCCAGCCCGGCACGCTATCGGTGTTCGTGCTCTGTGCAACTGGCCGAACGCATCGGTTGCACCCGAGTTGATTGATTTGATTCAGTCCGGGCTGCATGATGAACATCGAATCAGTGCGACGCGAGCTTTGATCCGTGTCGCTCCGCTAGCCGATGGCCGCAGTGACCTCGAAAAATTGGCCTTGCTGCAACGGGCGATGGAATTGAGCGAGCGGGATACGGAACGGGCGTTGGTTCTCAAACGCGCTGCCGCCGTTCGCATTCCGGAAAGCCTGAGGTTTTTGTTGCCCTACACCGATCTGCCTAAGAGTGCCGAGGAAGCTTGCTTGGCAATTGTTGAGCTTGCCCATCATCGATCCCTTCGTGAGCCGAATCAGGTTGAGTTTGAGGTCGCGCTGAATAAAGTGATCGCAACGAGCCAAGACGCGACCGTCGTTGATCGAGCCCGCCGTTACATTAAGGGCGAAACCTGGGTTCGACCGAAGTAGTGACGAGATTTGTTATCTCGATCTCGCTCCACCCTTTTTTGCTTCCCATGCGGTCACGAAACATGCTTGTGGATCTTTATCCCATCTTCCGTCACCTGGTGGCTGTCTTGCTGTTATGTTTGGCTGGCACCCTTTCCGCTCAAACGCTTCCCAGATCCTCGGATGTTACCGCGATAACAGTGCCTGCGATGAAGTGGTCCGATGTTTCGCGTCTCGGTCGGCCGTTGGCGAAAGACCCAAGCGTGATTCGCTATGAAGATCGATACTTGATGTACTTCTCGCTCCCACCATTTGACCGCCGTATGGCAAAGGCGGATGCGCCCAAAGGCTGGTCGATCGGAATTGCGGAAAGTACGGACCTCAACCAGTGGGCCAAAGTTGCCGAGTTGTGGCCTGCACAGTCGTGCGATCAAAACGGGCTTTGTGCTCCGGGCGCGATCGTGCTTGGTGGCAAGGTGCATCTGTTCTACCAAACCTACGGAAACGGGGCCAAGGATGCGATTTGCCACGCCATTTCGGATGATGGGGTCCACTTCACACGTGATCCAAGCAACCCAATCTTTCGCCCTAGCGGTGACTGGAATGCTGGCAGGGCCATTGATGCGGAGGTGTTTCCCGTTGGGGACAAGCTGATGCTTTATTTCGCAACCCGCGACCCGGGCATGAAAATCCAAATGGTAGGTGTTGCTGCGGCGGATCTCGCAAGCGACTTGAGTCGCGAGCGATGGATCCAACTCACGGACGGGCCCATCTTGAAGCCGGAGTTGCCCTGGGAAGGTCATTGTATCGAGGCACCAACGGTGTTGCGTCGTGGCGAAACCCTCTACATGTTCTATGCTGGAGATTACAACAACGGCCCTCAGCAAATTGGTGTCGCAACCAGCCGCGATGGTATCGCTTGGAAGCGGATGTTTGATCGCCCGCTGGTTCCTAACGGTCCTGAGGGGCAATGGAATGCTTCGGAGTCAGGGCATCCGGGCATTTTTGTGGACCAAGACGGTGCCACGCATTTGTTTTTTCAAGGTAACAGCGATCAAGGTAAGACGTGGTGGCTCGCACGTGTCGCAATTGAATGGGTCGATGGCCGCCCCGTGGTCGCGGCGTTGCCGGACCGGCCGCCTAAGCCAACTCGCTCGCCATCACAATGATACCGACGACGGTCAATCGACTTCGCTGTTGCGATCCCGTCTTGGAAGTGCCGCCGCATCAACAGCCTGACAGCAAGTTCTGCTGTGATAGGTATCGACTGCTTGGTTTCCAGTCGTGGGCAGAGGTTATCGATAAGTCTGTCCAAGGAACGCGGATGCTGCGCGTGGGATGCAACCCAGAATTCACAGCGGATTTGATTTGCATCGAGCGAATCGGACCGATAGAGTACGTGCTGAACGAAGCCAACGATTAGGCATTCCTTCCGTTGACTCGTGCTCAAAGGCCTCGCCACGGTGATTGTGGCTGTCTCACTCCCAAAAAACACTGCCATGAACTGCATCTTGGATCGAATTTGTTTGGTCGTCGTTTCGTCGATGGTTTTCCTGTCGAACGGGGCCGTGCTGGCCGAAGACAATGGCTTCGTCCCGATGTTTAATGGACGGGACATGGCTCAATGGGAAGGAAAGTCGGGGTGGTGGAAGGTTGAAAAGGGGTTGTTGACGGCGGAGAGTACCGTCGAGAAACCCTGCACGCGGTCACACTATTTGTACTGGACCGGTGGCGAACCGGCTGATTTTGAAATGCGCTGTCAATTTCGCATTTCGGCCGCTGGCAATTCAGGGATCCAATTTCGAAGCGAGCGGCGTGAAGATTGGGATACGTGGGGGTATCAAGCGGACATGGATGGCGCCGGAGTCTACATGGGATGTTTGTACCAGCACGAACGTGGATTGGTTGCCGAGCGTGGCCAGAGCGTGTCGATTGATGCGAAGGGCCAGAAGACGATCGCGACGTTTGCCGAGGCGGCTAAGTTGTTGCAGGTTGTCAAGCCGGAGCAGTGGAACACTTATCGCGTGATTGCGAAGGGTTCCAGGGTGTCACTTTGGATTAATGGCGTGAAGATGTGCGAGGCGGACGACGTCGAGCCGCGATTGGGGCTTCGCAAAGGCATCATCGCCTTGCAAATGCACCAAGGCCCGCCAATGAAAGTGGAGTACAAGGACTTGATGATTCGAGTCGATGACCGTACCGACGATTGAGATTGCCCACAAGGAACCACAGGAAACCGACCGCGTGAGCCCATTGACCAAAATCGAACATCCGTTGATCGAGCAGCATCTCTGCACGGTTCGGGATCAGTCGACTCGATCGAGCGAATTTCGTGCAGCGATCGGCCGTTTAGCGATGCTCGTGGGAGTCTACGCGACCGAAGACTTGTTGACGCGGCCCTGCAAGGTCCAAACCCCCATCACGGAGGCGGATTGTCACGAATTGGCCGTCCGTGTTGGCCTGGTGCCCATTTTGAGGGCCGGACTCGGGATGGTGGAGCCGCTTCAGCAGTTATTGCCTGACGCGGCGGTATGGCACCTCGGGCTGTATCGCAACGAAGAAACCGCCGAGCCGGTCGGCTACTATGACAAACTGCCGCAGCGCGGAGCCCCCAACGTTGCCTTGGTACTCGATCCCATGTTGGCTACCGGCGGCAGTGTCGATTTGGTGATTCGACGGTTGATCCGATGGGGAGTCGAGGAAATTCGCATCCTCAGTGTGATCGCGGCACAAGTCGGCATCGATCGCGTGTTGCGAGATTTTCCTCAAGTGAAAATTTATGTGGCGGTGGTGGATCCCCATCTGAACGACCAGTCCTTCATCGTTCCGGGGCTTGGCGATGCGGGGGATCGCATCTTCGACACGCCTCAAGGTGCTTGAGGGCCGAGGGCTATCGTCGGTGGCGAGTTTGCTACAATGGAGTCCTCGCCTACCGTCTTTCCTCCCACCCACTCGGAGCAACCTCTTGCTTGGAACAACGACTTTATGCAGGCCACGGATTCTCTGCATTTGCCTTCTTCTCGTTGCCTTCACTTGTCATCACGCCTGCTCGCAGGAGACGGTCTTGGAATCCGCCCGCAAGATTCCCGTTGCCTATGACGTGGATGTTGTCGTGGTGGGTGGAACGACCGGTGCCGTCAATGCGGCGATCTCGGCTGCAGAACAGGGGGCATCGGTCTTTTTGGCGGCACCGCGGCCGTACCTTGGCGAAGATGTTTGCGGCACGTTGCGGCTTTGGCTTGACGCGGAACAGGTACCGACAAGCGATCTTGAAAAGGCGCTTTTTCAAGTCGAAAAGCCAAATTCACTTTGGTCAAGCGGCATGCCGTTCCGCTATGAAGCGGATCAGACTAGCGACGCGGTTCATCGGGACACGTCGCCACCAACACGTTTGACGGATAAGCAATACACGAGTGCCGCAAAGCATTCCGTTCAATACTCCGACGATGTCGAGCTCATCGCGGACCTGCAAGGCAATCAACGCGTCAAGCAGTTGCACCTGTTAGCATACCAACGCAACGGTGTTTTTGAGGTTGCCGATGTGCAAGTTTGGACCTCTCCCAACGGAACGCTTTGGCGCGATCTTGGGACGATCAAGAACGAGATGCTCGGCTTAGGAATTTCCGAGGACACGCCGGTGGATTTGTCGATGACGATCGAGCAGCCCTGCCGGTTTATCAAACTATTGGTGCGAAAGTCCGAGCGAGCCGAGCGGATGTTGCTTGGCGAATGGGTGATCGTTGGCGATGACCCCGTGGTAGAAACGACCGTGAAAAATCAACCGCCAACTCCGATGCAGGTGAAGTATGCACTCGATCAAGCCTTGATCGATGCCGGGGTTTCCTTTCTTTACGGATCACTGGTGACGGATGTTTTGCATGATGAGAACGGTCACGTAGCAGGTGTGGTGATGGCGAATCGCGCTGGGCGACAAGCCATCAAGGCCAAGGTGGTGATCGATGGGACCCTTCGTGCGACGACCGCACGAATCGCCGGCAGTTCCTGCGATCCGTATCCGAAACAACCGCAGAGGTTTGAGCGAATTGTCGTCGGAGGCGAGCCCAAATCGGCTCCAGGTTTAGTGGTCAACAAAGCGGAGGTTCCCTTCTTTTCGGCCGCAGGTCCACACGATGTGTTCGTCTACTCGATGGACGTTGCCATGGCCGATGCCAGCTTCGCATCCTTCGCCGAAGCGGAACAACAGTTGCGTGCGGTTACCTTTGATTCGGCATTGGTCGACGAATCTGATTTCCTGTTCCAACTGCCTCCCGACCCGATTCGGTCGGACGCTCCACAGCAACTCGATTCGTTCGATCCCGCCACATTTGATCTGCGGGCTTGTCAGCCAAGTGGTGTCGCGAACTTGTACGTGCTTGGTGGAGCCGCAGACGTATCGCGGACCGTTGCCGCCCAATTGGTTCGCCCGTTGAATTGGATGCGATTGGGGGTTCGCGTTGGCGAAGCGGCGGCAAAAGAGGCACGAGAGCGGCAAAGCATCCGCACCGTGTCGATCAGGGCCAAGTCCGATCCCAACGCGAATGACCTGGTTGAGGTTCATGAGTTCTTGCAAGGGGTTCGTCCGACCGACCAAAACCGTCCGACGATCGCTTCCCCTGACCGAGGACTTCCAATTCTTGGGCACTATGATGTCGTGGTTGTGGGGGGAGGCACCGGTGGAGCGCCAGCGGCGATTGCGGCTGGCCGGCGTGGCTCAAAAACGCTTTTGATCGAGTATCAAGATCACCTCGGTGGTGTCGGAACCCTTGGGCTGATCAGCAGCTACTATCACGGTTACCGCAAAGGTTACAGCAGTGAAGTCGACCAGGGCGTCGAAGCACTTGGCGGCCCGGATCGGCATGGCGGCTGGAACCCGGTCACGAAGCGTGAGTATTGGCGACGCGAAGCTCGAAATGCCGGTTGCGACATTTGGTTCTCGACGCTCGGTTGTGGCAGCGTCGTTAGCGGTAACTTCGTCAAGGGAGTGGTGGTTGCTACGCCGACGGGCCGTGGTGTGGTGATGGCGAAAACGGTAATCGACTCGACGGGGAACGCGGACATCGCGGCCGCCGCGGGAGCGGAAACCATGACCACTTCGGCGGATCATGTTGCCATGCAAGGCACCGGATTGTCACCTCGAGCTTTGGGAACCGGCTACACAAACACCGACTATTCCTTTGCCGACGAATCGGACCCGGTTGACCAATGGCGGATGATCGTTTCGGCCCGTGAAAAATACAAAAACAGCTACGATGTGTCACCCTTTGTCGATTCTCGTGAACGACGTCGGATTGTGGGTGAAGTGCTGATCACGCCGTTGGACCTGATGAACGGACGAACCTACTTCGATACCATTGCGATGCACCAAAGCAATTTTGACACGCATGGTTTTACGGTTCATCCTGTCTTTCTGATCAACTTTCCCGACAAGAAACAGATGACGGTTCCGGTGCCCTATCGAGCACTGTTGGCAAAGGGGCTTGATGGTATCTTGGTGACCGGCTTGGCCATCAGCGCCCATCGTGACGCCATGCCGATTTTACGGATGCAGGCCTGTATCCAAAACCAAGGCTATGCAGCCGGTGTTGCGGCATCGATGGCAGCCGAGCAAGATACGTCGCTGCGATCCATTGATTTGTCCGCACTGCAACAGCATTTGGTCGAGATCGGTTCACTGGAACCGGAAGTGCTGAAGCAACAAGATTCCGCACCACTCACTCGCGAAACCGTCGCGGCTGCCGTCTCGTCGGTGACGCATGACTATCAAGGTTTGTCGGTACTGCTTTCTCAGAGCGATACCGCCTTGCCTTTGCTTCGTGATGCTTATCAGTCATGTTCCGACAGCGATGACAAATTGATTTATGCCAACATTTTAGGGATGCTTGGCGATCCGGCGGGCAGCCAAACGTTGATGAAAAGCATTGACGAGTCGGGTTGGGACGAGGGCTGGAACTTCCGTGGGATGGGACAATTCGGCGGCAGCATTTCGAGACTCGATTCCCATCTGATTGCACTCGGACGCTCCGCGGATCCCCATGCGCTCGACACGATCCTTCGAAAGCTCGAAACGCTTGATGCGTCCGTCGAGTTTTCCCACCACCGAGCGGTCGCGATGGCGCTGGAAACCCTGGCCGATCCTCGAGCAGCCAAGCCGTTAGCGGACTTACTTGCGAAGCCTGGAATGACCGGCTATGCCATCACGGACATTTCGGCGACCCGAGAGGTACCCGGTGACGAAAAGCGATCGCAGCCGCTTCGTGAGATCATTTTGGCGAGGGCGCTTTACCGTTGCGGCGATCAAGACGGTGTGGCGGAAGCGATCCTACGAACCTATCAAAATGATCTGCGAGGTTTGTTTGCGCAGCATGCACAAGCGGTATTGCAGCAATCAGCTTACATCGATTGAGTAAGAAACAGACTGCGCACGTTGGAGTCGTAGGCTTTAGCCGATTCAGCAAGGTCCTGCCGCAATCGGCTAAAGCCTACCACTCCAACGAATAATCCGGGCTAGGGATTTCGTTTGTCGTTGGTAGCCAATGCTTCGTTTCCTTCGTGGTAAATTCCTCGGTTCACCGTTCTTCTTCAAGCAGAACGACTCGCACCACGGGGCCGGCGGTGACGATGTTTCCGTTGAACTCTGACCCAGTTGAACTCTGACCCAGGAGTATCCTTTTGAAAAAGCAAGCTTACCCGATCATGATCCTGCTGTTGGTGATGTGGCTTGTGCGGATCGTCGACGTCGTGATCCCAGCGGACTTGAACCAGTTCGGTTTGCAGCCACGGAGCATTCAGGGGATCCTGGGCATTGGCACGATGCCGTTTCTACACGCGGGTTTTGGCCACTTGATCTCCAATACGGTTCCGTTGTTGATTTTGTTGGGATTGACGGTCGCGTCACGCGGGGATCACGCCTGGCCGGTGGTTGCGGGGATCATTGTGGGCAGTGGCGTGCTGCTATGGATGTTCGGACGCAATGCGAACCATATCGGTGCCAGCGGTTTGGTGTTCGGGTTGATCGCCTTCTTGATCACGGTTGGCGTGCGCGAAAAACGGTTCGGATCGATTGCTGTGGCTTTGCTTGTTGGGTTCCTGTTTGGAACCACGTTGTTCTTTGGGATCATTCCAAGTTTCGGATCCACGGTGTCATGGGACGGCCATTTGTTTGGAGCGATCAGCGGTTTGATCGTTGGTATTGCCACCTCGAGTTCATCGCCCTAACGCAGCTCATCCCTCTCGAGCAACTGCTGCGGAGCAGGACGAAACCGGAAGCGTGGCAAGGTGGCGTTTCGGGGCAAGGTGCGATCCGCTCACTTCTGACGTCACTCTTCGGCGTCGATGAGCGAATACCCGAAGAATTCGACGATGCGAACATAGATCAAATAAAAGACGGGAACGAGCAACAAGACGAGCAACGTAGAAAGCATCAATCCGAACGCCAAACTGGCGGCCATCGGGATCAACAACTGTGCCTGGAAAGACTTTTCCATCAGCAGCGGTAACAAACCCGCGATGGTCGTCATGCTGGTCAACAGGATCGGTCGAAACCGCCGTTCGCCGGATTCCAGTAATGCATGTCGCGGCTTCAGTCCGTCACGGACGCGGACATTGATAAAGTCGATCAATACGATCGAATCGTTCACGACCACTCCGGCAAGGGCCACTAGCCCAAACATGCTGAACAGCGTCAAGGGTAGCCCTAAAACGGCATGCCCCCAAACGGCTCCGATCATCCCAAAGGGGATGATGCAAAGGATCAGGAGAGGTTGGACGTAGCTTCGAAATTGCAGAACCAGTAGCACGAACATGCAGATGATTGCGATCCCGAAACCGACCTTCAAACTGCCGACCGACTCATTACTTTGTTCCCGCTGACCTTCCCAGCGGATTGCCAGAGCGGGGTAGTCCTTGGACAGTAGGGGGACGAACTCACTTTGCAATTTCTGAATGATCAAATCGGCATTGGCGGTTGTTTCATCCAAGTCGGCCGAGATGGTCACCGAACGCATTTGGTCGACACGGTTGATCTCTGAAAAGCCTCGTTTCAAATTCACGTCAGCCAACTCGGTGATGGGACGTTGGCGGCCATCGGCGGTACGAACTCGGATTTCGCGGAAATTCACCAAACTATTGCGTTCTTCTTCGGGATGACGCACCATCAATTTGACTTCATGGCGTCCCCGTTGCAATCGCATCACCTCGGCACCGAAGTAGGCGTTGCGAACCGTTTCCCCCAGGTCGCTGGGGGTAACGCCCGTGGCCAAGGCGCGATCTTTGACACGAAATTGGAACTCCCACTTGCCTGGGGTGTTGTCATCGGCAATGTCGAAGACTCCATCAAACTGAGCCAAGCGTTGCTTGACTGCTTCGGTCGCTGCCAACAACTGGTCGATGTTTTCGCTGGGGGCCAACAATTTGAACTCGATAGGCTTACCGCCGGGCCCGACACCGACGGTGCCATACGTTACGTTCTCAACGCCTGGGAACTCACCCGCCTCGCGGCGCCAGAGTGCCAGCAATTGGTCGCTGTGGATATCACGGATTTCCGTGTCGAACAGTTCGACGAAGATTTGGCCGACGTTGCTGCCACCTCCTCCGCCGCCAACGGGGCTATCCATGTTGGTGACGGTCCCCAATTCACGAAAGGTCAATCGGACGGGACCTTTGCCTGCGGCCGCCGTGCCTGCATAGACTTCGGGAGTCGCTTTTTCGACTTGGCCACTGACTCGGCGAATCGCTTCCTCCATCCTTTTCGTTGCTCGGTCGGTCTCTGCCGCAGGTGTCCCATCCGGAAAGGTGATCGAAGCATGCAGGTAGTTGTTATCCGATTTGGGGAACAAAATCGTGGCCACCACACCGCCTCGAATCATGCCAATCGTGACCAAGAAGAGCGCCACCGCAATCGAAAGCATGAAGGGAGGGTGCCGCAGCCCGAACCGCAAGGTCGGTAGGTAAAGACGGTCGCAAACCCAGTCCATGGCTCGGCACGCTCGTTTACTGAGCCAATCGAGCAGGAAACCGAGCGGTCGGATGGGATAGGTGATTACCGCCAAGAATCGAAAGAAGCCGTGATGCCGATGAGCGAGGTGACACGGCAACACAAAACTGCTTTCCCACAACGAGATGCAGAGCATCGCAATGACGGCGAACGGAATCACCGCCATGAATTTCCCCATCACGCCTGAGACGAAGAACATGGGCGCAAAGGCGATCACGGTGGTGGTGACCGATGCGGTTACGCTCGGCAGCACTTCGGTTGCCCCATCAATCGATGCCTGCAACAAGGGCTTGCCCATTTGTTGGTGCGCATAGATGTTTTCGCCAATCACAATCGCGTCATCGACCACGATCCCAAGAGCCACCAAGAAGGAGAACAGGCTGAGCATGTTGAGGGTTTGATCGCCCCAAGCCAGCATGGCGCCGGCGCCCAAGATCGAAATCGGAATGCCGAGCGCGACCCAAAACGCTAACCGAGTTTCAAGAAACAACGCCAAGACCAAGAAAACTAAGAACAAGCCTTGAGCCCCGTTACGAAGCAGCAGCGACATCCGGTCGCGTACATCGGTGCTGGTGTCGCCCCAAATTTCAAAACGATAGCCCTCGGGCAGTTTCTTTTGCGATACATAGTGGCGAACCGCATCGACCATCGCCAACAAGTCTTCGCTCTTGGTTCGTTCGACATTCACGACCATCGCCGGTTCGCCATTGATTTCCCCGACGGCGGTGACATCGGTAAACTCATCTCGGACCGTACCGAGATCGGCTACCGTTAGCACGACGCCATTGGATTGGGTGACGAGGGGCAGACGTGCAATTTCTTCACCGATGCGGCCTTTGTTCTTGGCTCGCAGCAGCACCTCTTGGCCTTCGGATTTGAGTTGGCCACCAGGCAATTCGATGTTCCTGGCCCGTAAGATCGCCGCAACGCGTTCGAGCGACAGCCCGTAGCTTCGCAGCGTGGATTCGGGGATTTCGACGTCGATTTGATAGTCCCGCGTTCCCATCATGGATGCGGACGAAACGGCTGGGATTTGCAACACGTCGTCGCGGACATCCTCGGCCACCTCACGCAAGCGAAGTTCGCCCTGACGGGATCGGTCGCCGGGACCAACAATACCGATTCGGATCGCGGCTTCCCGAAACGTAATCTGTTGGATTTGCGGGTCTTCGGCCAAGACCGGAAAGCTCGGGATTCGGTCGACTTCACGATCGATCTCCGACATCACTTTTTGAACATCTTTGACATCGCTGCTTAACTCGGCCAAAACATAGCCACCTCCTTCTTGAGCGATGGAGGTGACCTTCTTGATCCCATCAATCGAACGAATCGCTTCTTCGATCTTTTGGCAAATCGCTTCCTCGGTATCTTGGGGTGTCGCGCCGGGATAGGGCACCGAAACCAGCACGATTTCGAGTTCGAATTCGGGAAACACCTCGCGACGCATTTTGGCAAGTGCGAGAGCGCCGACCAGCATCAACGCCAACATCAACACATTCATTCCGGGTGCATTGGTGATCGCCCACGCGATGACTCGTTTCATTCTGCAGCTCCATCATTTGCTTCGGCTGTAGAGTCGTCGGCAAGTTCAGGCCGTCGGATACGGGCGGGAATCGGTTGATCCCCGGTCGCTCCCACTGGCGAGACGACCACATAGGCCCCCGCCAGCATCGATTGATCCTGAACTTCACAGACCCACCACTTCTTCTTCGTGAAATTGAGCGAGGGATCGACCAAGGTTTGCTCGGTCCCTTCAATCGAAAGCGTATCGACCGGAAAAATGGAATCGCGATTGATCACTCGGCCGGCTTGCCAAAGCAACGGATCGAATCCTTCAAGCTTGCGATCCATGGTCGTCAAGGGCGTGGTGGTTGCGGGGGTGGATTGGGCCGGCGAAGTATCCTCCGTGGCATCGCCGTCAGCGGTCGAGGCCGTTTTTGCGGATTCTTCCAGCACGGTATCGTCAGGCAGGAATTGCCAGGCACGATTGCCAGGTTTCAATCCCTGGGCCGGAATCACCACCATCGGGGTCCTGGGGGCGATCAGTAACTTCACCGTGACGAACATGCCTCGCACCAAGGTGGTTGGTCTCGTGGAGTCTCGTGTGACTTCCTGGGGGGCTTCATCACGCTTGCTTTTGCGCCTAAACCGCTGTGGGTTGTCGACCACAATTCGCACCGGAACCGTGCGCGTGTTGGTGTCAAGGCCAATGCCGTCGTAACTCAACAAGCGGCCGTCCCACTGGTACGTCAGCCCATCGCGGCCCGAAATCTCGAACTCCACAATCGCGGGTGTTTCCGGCAGGTCATAGCCGCGTGAGTTCTGGTCATCTGCGGACGTCGTGTTCTCCGCATTGTTGGTTTGGTCCAAGACCCAATAAAGTTGGTCCATCCTTAGACTCGTCGCGACCTCCACCTTCGACGTGTCTTCGATGGTGACGATTGGATTCCCGCGAGCGATGAAGGAATTCAATTCGGCGTTCTCGCTAACGATCACCCCGTCGATCGGGGATCGGATTTCCGTACGTTTTAGGTTGGTTTTGGCAACTTCCAGCTGAGCCTCCGCCAATCGCTCCGATGCTTCCAGTCGCGATCTCCGTTTTCGCAATAAATCGAGTTGGTTCTCGTTGTTCATTCGCGCTTGCGTCGCTTGCAACAATGCTCGTTTCGCTTTGTCAATCTCCCCCTCGCTGGCGTATCCGCTCGGCATCGTACGAAACCGGTCGACTTCACGCTGTTGTAGGCTTTCATCTTGGATGGCTAGTTCGATCAAGCGTTTGGTGTTGACCATTTCTTGGTCGACCTCGCCGAGCGCTTCGTACTCTTGTTCTTGAAGCCGTGACAAACGTTGGGCTTCGAGTTCATAGTCGGTCGGATCAATCTTCATCAAAAGATCGCCGCTGTTGACATACGATCCCGCTTCGCACCGATCCGATTTGAAGATGATTCTCCCAGCGACCTCCGTCGCCAGCGCAACTTCACGGAAGGGGACGACTGTGCCATCCACCTTCATCTGCAATTGCTGGTTGAAATCCGATAGCGGACGGATTCGCTCGACACGCACGGGCATCAAGGCCTGCATGCGGCCAGCGAAACTGGCATCGGCTGGAGGACGTTGCGAGGGTTGAACGGATCCAAGCGCGATCACAAACCCCGCAGCCGCCACCACAATTCCAATCGGAATCACGAAGTTGAATAACATCCATCGGGATGTCGCTTCGCGTCGCCGCAGAGGCTTGGATGCTGTGTGGCCGACAACGTGTGAAGTGGATGCGCTGTAGGAAGTCACAGGCAGTGAATCCGTTTCAGGTACAGATTGAGACATGATCGTGTGGTTATCCAAAAGGTTCGAAACGGAAGTCATTCACATTTCGTTTTCGTACACTTGAATTGATGGATGACGTTTAGGAGTTAAGTAGTTTGATGAGTTCGCTTTTTTGATGAAGCAAGTTGGATGAGTTTTCAGCCGATTCCGAGTGGTTCGCGCAGGAGGTCGCGGCAAGGATCACTGCGGTCACATGCTCACTCAACGACTGAACATCGTAATGTTGGCACCGTTCGGAATCGGGAATCAGAATGTTGAGAACGCTTTGTCCCACTCGGTAATACAAACACTGCCCCACGGCGCTGAGTGCAAGCTGGTCGACGACGACTTGCGAGGCGTCACGATGGATCAGCCCACGGATAACCGATTTGAGCTGCTCAAACATGGGCTGAAACGAATCACGCACCAACTCCTTGAGCACCGGTGTTGGATTCTGCATCTCTCGCATCAGCAAATCGGTTTCCCAAGCATCCTGATCCGAGGTAACCATCCGAGATAGTAGGGTGTGAATCAGCAGGTGCAGTCTGAGGCGAGGGTCGTCGTCGGAGACAGCAGGCACTGGGAACGCCTGTTCACGCGATTCGTGAATCTGAGCAATCACCCCACGATAGAGCCCCAACTTGTCGCCGAAATAGTATCCAACCGAGGCAATGTTCACCTTGGCCGCGGAGCAAATTTCGCGAACGGTGGCTCGGTTGAAACCGTGGTGGGCAAAGATCGGCCCAGCGGCCGCCAACAGGCGTGTTCGCGTGTCGATTTCCCCAACCAAATCGGTTTCGGGCGTTGGGGGCAGCGAGGAAGCGGGTTGACTGGAAACCAAAAGCAAGGATCCTGCAAAAAAAACAATCGTTTAAACACTTGTTTTAAACGATTGTTTAAATTGCAGAAAAGTCAAGGGCTCAAGCTATTTTTTGTTCCACCACCACTGCGATCCCGCAGCGGCCAAGGCGGTCTGTCGCGATTGAGCCACGGCGGTATCGACCGCTTGCTGCTCAACCACTTCGAAGGCATTGATCTCGACGCCGCCCGAGGCGGTGACCACCCAGCCAGCACGGCCACGGATGAAACTGCACTGAGGATCGACGGCTTTGGGAACCACGTAGCTGGTCAAGGCCACGACGTCGGTTTGCTGCTGAAGCAGCGACAGATCGATGTCTGCCTTGCTGTCGAGGCGTTCTTGAGTGATCAACGTTGCGACGACGGTCATGTCCATGATGTTTTGCAGATCGCCGAACACAGGAATCTGCTTCGCCAGTTCCGCGTAGTGGTCGGTCATGGCGTTGGCCCATTGGGTGGCAACGGGATCACTGCTGCCGGATCCTTCGACGGTGCCGTCGGCAGCGACGACGTCCTGCTCGGTGAGCGTTTTGACGCCTTGACCGGAAAGCTTCCACGCCATTTCGTCCTCGCTTTTGGTCAAGGTGTCGTAGTTACAGGCCATCCACCAGCGCGGGTTCTGAGTCGCCGAATGTCGAGTGTTCTGCGACATTTCTAAGTAGCTCGGCAAGCCCTTGACCTTCGAGGGGGTCAACGCCAAAGCAACGCGTTTCATGTCGTAATCGGCAGCAACCAGGATCCTTGCGTAGCGGCAATCTTTAGGGACGCCGGTCAATTGGATCAATTGAGGTCCAAATGCTTCTTTGAGTTGAGCTTCGAAAATCGAGGGGTTTTGACCAGGACGAAGTTGGACGCGGCGGAGCATTTGACGGAGATTATTGCGACCCTCGGCGGTCGGTTCGATCGAGCAGCTAATGCTCTCGGTTCGCGCGGTTTCGACGGTTCGCAAAGCGACGATCAGGTCCGCCAATCGCATGGTCGATTTTCCGCTAACCGTTCCCACCACACTTCCATCTTCGCGGAGCGTCCACGGTTCCGCTGGTCCGGCCAACACGATGTCGTTACGATCGGGGTCGACGAAGACGTATTCAATCCGAGTCAAGCCTGCCATGTATACCAAGTCGCTGGGAATCGGTTTTCCCGAGTCATGGCAGTCTTTGAGTTGTTTTTGGATACCGACGAGCGAGATCATCCGCATCTCGGTCGCTTGGGTCAGATCCCCCTGAGGGTCTTGGTGGAGGGCACGAGCGACATTGGCCAATTCGCGTTGTTCCTCCAAGGTCGCATTTCGGACGATTCCCTCAGGATTGATTAAGACACCTCCGACCGCTTGGCCGCCGATGTTGTTCAATCCCGCATGCAGCGAAGTGGCGACGCAGACAACGGCCACAAGGGAAGTCACGAATCTGAGGGTTTTGAATTTGCCCGATTCCATCAAGAGGATCTCCGAGGTATCTCGCCGTCACCTGAGTACAAATGGGCGAGTGAGGAAGTTGAATGCTGCCGGTTTTTCGATCGCCGTGTCAGACAATAGAATAACTACGGGAAAAACTTATCGCAACAGAAAGGCTTGCCAGCACGTCACGCTTTGACCGATTCTAAGCTAAACTGTCCGATTCTCGTCCCAAAACCATCGGTTTGGCCCTCTCCTTTGCTTCTCTGGACGGATTTTGAATACCAAAGACCCTGCCGCCCCCCTCTCTCCTGCCACGATCCAATCGGGGGCCTATTTGGTGCTGCAATCGGCGGGGCGCTGGAGCGATGTGTTCCGGCTGGTGGCCCCCTGCGAAGCGTTTATCGGCCGCGCTTCGTCGAACCAGATTGTGATTCGCAGTGACCAGGCGAGTCGTCGTCACGCGCGAATCGGTTGGTCGGCTGCCGGATGGGTGGTAGAGGATTTGGCGAGCCGCAATGGGACCTTCGTCAACTTGCGGCGGATCGCCGAGCCAACGTTGTTGGCCGATGGCGATAAGATCGGGGTCGCAGGTTTTGCAATCCAATTCGCTCGGAAGATCGAAAGCAGCATCGCGGGAACGCCTTCGGGCAGGCTCGGTGTTGTCTCGGGTGGCGGCGTCCAACAAACGACCGACGACCAAATCACGATGGAATTGGATGCCGACGCGATCACCGACCGGCGCCGACATAGCGATTATTTGCATGATTCGGCAACCGAGCCCGGTCGCAGCGTTCTCGCGTCCCAGAGCAGTCCCCGATCAACCGGGACCCGTCCCCCATCACGAATGGCATTGGACGACCCCGCTCCAATCCGGGGCGACCTGTTGAAACTAGCCTTCACGTTGGCTCGGCTCGACGAGATGACTTCGGCGGTTCAAACCGCTTTGGATTCCCTGGTCGCACATCTACAGCTGGATACCGCGGGCGTCTACATCGGTGATCGCGTCGAACGCCCGCTTCCGATTCACGAGATGCCATTGGTGGCGACTCGTCAAAGTGGAGCACATAGCTACCGTCGTCCACCCGATGCCCTGATGGAAAATCTGACCGCCGACGGCGGCAATGCACTGTTAGCGAGGAACGTTCTTGGTGATAGAGAGTTGGCGACTGAAAATAGCCGAGGTCAGATCGATGTCGAGAGCATGATTTTGGCACCGATTCGCGATCATCACGACCGGACGCTAGGGATGATTCATTTGACCACGGCGGGTGACATGGCTCCGTTAGGAAGCAAGGATCTGCAGTTTGTCGTTGCTGTGGCTGAAATCTTGGCTGAATCCGCGTCACGGCTGGCCGAACACCAACGACTCACACGTTCGCTCCGTCTCAGTCGTCGCCGTGTTGATCTGTTGCAACAACAACTGGGGGACAAGGTTCGTATTGTTGGCAAGAGCGAAGCGATTCGTGATGTGATTGACAAAGTTTCCTTGGCGGCTCCTACGGCTGCAACCGTTTTGGTGCGAGGTGAATCGGGCGTTGGCAAGGAATTGGTGGCGGCGGCACTGCATCACGCCAGCGACCGGCGCGAGGGGCCATTGGTTTGCTTAAATTGCGCCGCACTCAGTGCATCGCTTCTAGAAAGTGAGCTCTTTGGACATGAAAAAGGTGCGTTTACCGGAGCGACCGAGCGGAAGCGTGGCAAGTTTGAAATGGCCGACGGTGGCACGTTGATGCTTGATGAGATTGGCGAGATGAACGCCGAATTGCAAGCGAAGCTGCTGCGCGTGCTCGAAGGCCACTCGTTTGAACGGGTCGGCGGGCATGAGCCGATTCGCGTCGACGTGCGCGTGGTCGCGGCAACGAATCGCGACTTGCAAGCGATGGTTGGCGAAGGGACGTTCCGTCAAGATTTGTACTACCGGTTGGATGTGGTGGAAATCTATGTGCCACCGCTGCGGAAGCGTGAACAGGATTGTTTGCTGCTTGCCGAGTTTTTTCTTAAACGGTTCAATCTTGAGATGGGCCGCCGGATCGAGGGCTTTACGCCGGCAGCTCAGAAGCAATTGCTTGCCTACCATTGGCCGGGCAACATCCGCGAACTAAGGAATGTCGTGGAACGTGCTGTGGTGCTGAACCAAAAAGGTATCATTGATGCAAGTGACTTGGCGTTGACGCCGGCAGAGTCCGAGGAAGCCGCAAGAAAGCGAAGCGATGGGCCCCCCGTGGAAATGTCGCTGGCCGAATTAGAACAGAATCACATCGAACGCGTGCTGAGACACACCGATGGCAATAAAAGCCGGGCTGCATCGATTTTGGGAATCGAGCGAAGCACGCTCGACCGCAAACTCAAAAAGTACTCGGCCGGCTAGTCCGCCACCGAGTTGATCCGCTAACAAACCTCAATCCTTTACCCAAGCGAGCAATGGAATGATCCAACGTATTCTTGTCACCGGCGGTGCCGGTTTTCTCGGTTCGCACCTTTGCGAACGGCTTGTCGAACAGGGGCACGATGTGATTTGTCTCGACAACTTTTTTACGAGCCAAAAATCAAACGTCGTTCACCTGTTGTCGCGGCCAAACTTTGAGTTGATTCGACACGACGTCACCTTGCCGATCCACTTGGAAGTGGACCAAATCTACAATTTGGCTTGCCCGGCTGCCCCCGGGCACTATCAATACAACCCGATCAAGACGATCAAGACCAGTGTGATGGGATCGATCAACGTGCTGGGGATGGCAAAGCGTTGTGGCGCCAAGGTGCTGCAGGCCAGCACGAGCGAAGTCTACGGAGACCCCGAGGTTCATCCACAAACCGAGGATTATCGCGGCAGTGTCAACCCGATTGGAATTCGTGCTTGCTATGACGAGGGCAAACGAGTCGCCGAAACGATTTTCATGGATTACCACCGCGCCAACAAAGTTGACATCCGGATTGTCCGGATTTTCAATACCTATGGGCCTCGGATGCATCCTTATGATGGCCGTGTGGTGTCGAACTTCATTCGCCAAAGCTTGGCGGGAGACGATTTGACGATTTTCGGCGACGGGTCCCAAACGCGATCGTTCTGTTACCGTGACGATCTGATCGACGCGATCATCGGCATGATGAACAACGAAGAGGGGTTCATTGGGCCGGTCAACATTGGCAATCCTGATGAGTTCACCATCCGCGAACTTGCCGAAAAGGTGATCGACCTCTGCGGAAAGAACAACCAATTGGTCACTCGCCCGCTGCCGTCGGATGACCCAACCCGCCGTCGGCCGGACATTTCGCTCGCAAAAGAAAAGCTGGGGTGGCAGCCCAAAGTTCCATTGGCCGATGGCTTGAAGCATACCATCGATTGGTTCAAATCGATTGATTTGTCGGATTACCGTCCCCCGACGCCCAACTACAACTAATTTCAGGGAAGGGTTCCTTCGTCGATCTTGTAGGCACGCAGCCGGTCACGCAACGTTCCGCGATGAATTCCCAGCAGTTCAGCCGCTTTGGCTCGGTTACCGCCGGTATGTTCGATCGCGACTTTCAACAACGCCGGTTCGGTGGTGGAGAGAAATTGAGCGTGCAGTGGGAGCGATTTGGATGATTGCTTCTCGATTGCGGCGAGTGCCCAAACGCGGATTTCTTTTTCCAAGGACCCGTCGAGAGTGCTAACGCTATTATTCCGACTCGGTTTAGGTGGCGGAAAGTCGCTCAGCCTCAGTGCTCGTCCTCGCGCAACAACGGCGGCGTGTTCGGTGGCGCTTTTTAGTTCGCGAACGTTGCCATGCCAGGCGCGCTGTTTCAAGTCATCCCGTAACGTCGCATCGATCGCGCTTTCCGCGTCTGGGTACTGCATCGATTGAAGAAAGTGCTGGCACAGCAGTTCGATGTCGTCGCGGCGCTCGCGAAGCGGCGGCAAGTGTATTTGGACACCGGTCATTCGATGAAACAAATCTTCACGGAACTCACCGGCGCGAACGGCGTCGTTCAGATTGCAGTGCGTTGCGGCCAGAATTCGCACGTTGGCTTGTCTTGGTCGCACGTCGCCGACCCGAAAGTATTGCCCCTGTTCAAGGACTCGCAGCAGTTTTGCTTGCAGGGCCAACGGCAAGTCACCAATCTCATCAAGCAGCACCGTCCCCGATTGTGCCTGTTCAAACAGTCCTGCACGGTCTTCATCCGCACCCGTAAAGGCTCCTTTGACGTGTCCGAACAACTCGCTTTCGATCACGTCAGGATTGAGGGTGATCGGCGCGATCGGAATGTAGGGCTGCTCGGCTCGGCGGCTATGGCGATGGATCGCCGCTGCAACCAATTCCTTGCCCGTTCCGGTTTCTCCGGTAATCAGCACCGAGAGATCGCTGTCGGCGACCAACGCGATTTGTCGAAACACCCATTGCATCGCCGGCGAGGCTCCGACGATCGAATCGTGATTTGTGCTCATCGCTTGGACCGCAACCGGCGCGTTGCGGTGAGCGGACTTTTCCATCGCTTGTCGGCAAACGTGGATGGCGTCCTCCAAGCGAAAGGGCTTGGTCAAATAGTCGCTGGCGCCGCCACGGACCGCAGCGACGGCAGTTTCCAAATCGCCGAATGCCGTGATCACGACAACGGGAGCATTATCGGTTGCCTTGCGAAACTTGGGTAACGCAGTGATGCCATCTTCTTTTGGCAATCGCACGTCCAAAACGACCATGTCTGGCTTCTGTTCCTCGGCCAACCTTAAGCCTTCTTCCGCCGACGATGCCGTGATCACGCGATGACCTTGTTGCTGCAGCATCTTTTGGAAGGCCCAGCAAATCGAAGGTTCATCATCGACGACGAGAACCAGTTTATCTTCTTGGCTTGTCATGTTTCTCTTTCACATGGGCTTCCTCGGCATCGATGGCGATCGCGTCAAATTCAAATCGCGTTCGTCCGTCTTGACGCGACCAGCAAACTTGACCACCCAGCCGTGCCGCGGCACGATCAACCAACGGCAACCCCAATCCCATGCCCTCAGGTTTCGAGGTCACGAAGGGCTTGAACACATCCTCTTCGATTTCTTTGGGGATTCCCGCACCATTGTCTTGAACGGAAACGCGGATGCATCGGTCATCGATCAGGGTCGCATCCACATCGACTTGATCGCCCGCTTGCATTGCATTTTGAACCAAGTTGTTGACTGCGGCCACCCATGTTGATCCATCGAGGATATGTTTCGAGTCGGTGCTCGGATGCAAATTCCAATTGACGTCGATTTGCAGATGGCGAGCGATCGGTGAAAGGCTGGCTTGAACATCGGACCAGCACGTGGAGACGGATGCGGGGCGATCTCGATCTTGTCGCCCCGACCCGGCCAACAACAGTCGTCGCACATAATCCTCGGACACTTCCACTTGGTGGATTGCGATCCTCAGCCCTTCGTCATCACGATCCGGACACTCCGCCGCATGCAGTTCGATTGCCATCCGTGCGCCCGTCAAACTGTTTCGAAGTTGATGTGCCATGCCACCCGCGATTTGGTGCAGCAGTTGTTCGCTTTGTTGTTGATGGACTTTCGACCACAATTGACTCAATTGGTCGGCCATGGTATCGACCGCTTCCCCCAATCGTCCGAGCTCATCAAGCTTTCGCTCGGCCAGTCCGGGGCCGGCTAGGGTGGAGCTGAAGTCGCCTGCGGCCACGCGGTCGACCCGACGCTGGAGCGCAGACAAGCGTCGGATCAATCGCCCGGTCATGGAGAGGGTCACGGTGGTCAACGCCAACACTGTCGATAATCCCGTCAACAATGGCAACATCATCGAACGACGACGATTGGATTTCAGTTGGTGATTGCTAAAGAAGACAACCACCGTTTGGACTTGATCCGATCGATTCGATGCGTTCGCGGTGGGAAAACGGCAAACGCGAAAGCGGCGCTGGTTTGATTCGATCACCGACACGGCGGAGGTTGTTTGGGTCGCACGGTTGTTGATCGCTCGAATCTGCTCGGCGGAAAGTTCAAGGGTGCTGTTCTGTAGCTCTCCCTTGACGTCGAAGGTTGCCAATTCCGTCTGTGTCATGTCAGCAATCAGTCGCAGAACCGTGCCACTGAGCGGAAACGTCGAAGCTGCAAGGGTTTGTTCAATGCCAGCCAATCGGCGATCGACTTCTTGATTCGCCTCGCGGGCACCAAGGTAGTAGGACGCCGCCGCGACGGCACCTGCTGCGACGACCGCGCATAAGATCAAAGGCCCGAGTAGGCGAGCGCGAAGCGATCGGAAGGGAGGACCCGGCGGCAAAGGGGGGCTTTCGATAAGGGACGTGCGTGAACATGGCGACGCAACGATGATAGCAAGTTCGTTGATGGTTGGGCGGGGTGAGGGGTGAGGGGTGAGGCCACGCGTGTTGAGCAGCAATCGGCACAAACGGTACAACGGGTAAAAACGATCCCGAGCTTGAGTGCGGACGGGTCTTCGTCGCTTTTGTTCCACGGGACTTGCGTTTGCACGTGCCACGCGTGGTAGCGTTCCGTTGCGTCGTGATGATTTGACCTCCTTACTGTTCCGAATGATGCTATTGGATGATTTGACGATCGATGTTGCGTCCCTCGGTGATGGGGACGAAGAAAATACGAATCTCAAGAGCGATGTCGAGCATCTTTCCGAAGCACTGAGCATTAAGTTCGAAGAGTTGGCACTGATCCGTGAATTTGCCGAGCGGCTCGAGCTGGGCGAAGACATTGCGACCACTTGCCGGATGCTATTGCAGGAATTGGCGCCCTGCGTTCAAGCAGCCACGTTGGCGATCGAGCTGTTCGCTGATGACGAGGGCGCTTGGGGGGACGAAATCTATGTCTCGGCCGAACCGATTGAAGACGAGAGGATTCGTTGGGTCGCCGCTGCAGCCTATCGGCAACGCGAGCGGTTGACGGGGGAATCGCACGAAAACGAAATCACCATTTCCAACCATTTGTGTCTCGATGGCGAAGTCTACAATGCGATCGTGGTCCCCATCCATCGTCACCATCAGCGTCTCGGGCGGATGATTGCAATCCGATGGGTTGCTTCGGGTGAATTTGGGACGACCGAAGCGGACTTGATGCGATCCACGTCGATGATGCTTGGGGTTCACTTGATCAACCAGCGTCAATACGCTGCGATGCAGCAGATGTTCGAAGGCATGATCGGATCGCTTGTTTCGGCGCTTGATGCAAAGGATGCCTACACCTGCGGTCACAGTTCGCGAGTGTCCGAATTGGCCGTGTTGCTGGCCAAACGACTCGGATACAGTGATGAAGACCAGCAACGCATCCGAATGGCTGGCATCTTGCACGATATCGGGAAGATTGGCGTCGAGGATTCGGTGCTGCGGAAGCCAGGTCAATTGACCGAGGATGAATTCGCGAAGATCAAGCGACATCCGGTCCTCGGATACGATATCTTAAAGGGCATTCGGCCGTTTCGCCGTATCTTGCCAGCGGTGCGTCATCACCATGAATCTTGGGACGGTAGTGGATACCCAGATGGATTGAAGGGGGAAGAAATTCCTCGCGATGCGCAAGTGTTGGCGGTTGCAGACGCATTCGATGCGATGACCAGCAGTCGACCGTATCGTGACGGCATGCCGGTTCAACGCGTTCTCGATGTCTTCTTGAAAGGCCGAGGGACGCAGTGGGCGAAAGACGTTGTCGATGAATTGTTAGCGTGTCCCGAAGTCCTTTGTAGTGTGTAGCGTCGATGTTACTGATTGCCGTAGACGAAGCTGGCTATGGACCGAAGCTCGGGCCGCTCGTTGTTGCGGCATCGGTGTGGCGAATCCCGGATGCCCTGAATCGGGCCGAGTGCTTTGAACCGCTTCGCAAACCGGTTGTGGTTGGAAACGCCAAGCTGGTGGTTGACGATTCGAAAAAACTGTTTCACACGCGGAACGCGAATTCACTCGCGTCGCTGCAAACGGTTGTCGAGGTCTGTCAGCATTGGTGTGGATTGCCACAGGAGTCGTTTCCGCGGTGGCTGCGTCGGGTCGCCTCGGAAGACTATCACGATTTGACAGAAACGGTATGGCTTCAAAGGATCACGCTTTCGTCCACGGTCGAATCATCCGATGCCGCGCGAGCCATTCAAATTTGGAAAGCGGCCGGCGCAGATCTGATCGATCTTCGCTGCCGGATCGTAACGGCGAAACGTTTCAATTCGGCGATCGCAGCGGGGCAAAACAAATCGGATTTGCTTTCCAGGCTTTCGATTGGATTGGTAAGGAGCGTCTTGGCGGATTTCGTCAACGAACGGAAGGTGGACGTTTTCTTTGATCGGCACGGTGGACGGCGGTTCTACGGCGGCGTGCTGCAACACGGCTTCGATGATGCGGTGCTGAGCGTTGAGGAAGAGACGAAACAGCACAGCAGTTATCAATTGAAGTGGCCCGACGATCTCGGTTCGCCAGGACGAACGATGCGAGTGCACTTTACGGTCAAGGGTGACTCGTTTGTGCCGGTCGCGTTGTCATCGATCCATGCGAAGTGCTTGCGCGAGGTCTGTATGAAGTCCTTCAACGACTACTTTTGTCGACACGCGGTCGAGGGCGAATCGCTCAAGCCAACGGCCGGCTATCCGGTTGATGCGGATCGATTTTTGGGCGAAGCGGCAGGGCTGATCGAGCGGTTGGGGATCGAAACGACCGACTTAGTTCGTTGTCGGTAGCCCAGCGATGCCGCGGTAGGGGGGGTAAAGGAGAGAATTCCGTTCTACGCGATGCGTCCACTTCGACGCCGCGAGATGTTTTGCTATTCTCAGGGCAATTTGCACGTCGTGGCGAACCGCTCTCGCTGCCATGGATGCTAGACAATTGTTCCCTATTACCCGGAAGTGACTCCGTGCCCCGTCGAGACGACATCAAGAAAATTCTGCTCATTGGAAGTGGCCCGATCATCATTGGACAGGCTTGCGAGTTTGACTACTCGGGAACTCAGGCTTGCAAGGCATTGCGCGAAGAGGGCTATGAAGTCGTGTTGGTCAACAGCAATCCGGCCACGATCATGACGGACCCGAGCACGGCTGACGCGACGTATATCGAGCCGTTGACGTGGCAGATGGTCGAAAAAATCATCGAAAAAGAGCGTCCTGATGCGCTGTTGCCCACCCTTGGGGGCCAAACCGGGTTGAACGTTGCGATGGATTTGGAAGCCAACGGGGTGTTGGAAAAGTATGGCGTTGAAATGATCGCTGCCAACGCCAAGGTGATTGCGAAGGCCGAAGAACGCGAGCAATTCAAGTCAGCGATGGAGAAGATCGGCTTGGACGTTTGCACGGGTCGAACCGTAAAAACGCTTCAGCAGGCGCGAGAAGTCTTGGCCGAAGTTGGTCTGCCTGCGGTTGTCCGCCCCAGCTTTACGATGGGTGGGTCGGGCTCGGCGATCGCGTACAACCGCGATGAATTCGATGGGTTGGTGCAGAGCGGCTTGGACCAATCGCCAATCACCGAGGTATTGATCGAAGAGTCGATCATCGGGTGGAAAGAATACGAGATGGAGGTGGTGCGAGATCGCGAAGACAACGTCGTGATCATTTGCAGCATCGAGAATTTTGATCCGATGGGGGTCCATACGGGGGACTCGATCACCGTGGCACCCGCACAAACGCTGACGGACAAGGAATACCAACGGATGCGGGATGCGTCGTTAGCGGTGATTCGCGAAATCGGCGTGGAAACGGGAGGCAGTAACATTCAATTCGCGATCGAACCGAATACGGGCCGAATGATTGTGATTGAAATGAACCCTCGCGTGAGTCGATCGAGTGCGTTAGCGAGTAAGGCAACAGGCTTTCCGATTGCAAAAATTGCTGCCAAGTTGGCGGTAGGCTACTTGCTTTGGGAACTGCCCAACGACATCACAAAGAAAACGAAAGCTTGTTTCGAACCGACGATTGACTACGTCGTGACGAAGATGCCGCGGTTTGCTTTCGAGAAATTTCCGGAGGCCGACGCCACGTTGACGACGCAGATGAAAAGTGTCGGCGAAACGATGGCAATCGGTCGAACCTTCAAAGAATCGCTCCAAAAGGCGCTGCGGGGATTGGAGGTCGGTGCCTTCGGTTTGGGTTGTGACAATCGTGATGCTTGGGGAACCGATGCTCAACCCGATGAGGATACGATACGCGCCAAGCTGAGTACGCCGGGGGCAGAGCGGATTTTCTACATTCGCTACGCGATGAAAGCAGGGATGTCGATCGACGAGATTTTCTCGCTGACTCATATCGATCGCTGGTTCTTGGACCATTTGCTTCAAATCGTCGAGGAAGAAGAACGGCTGCTCAAGATCGGCTCGCTCGATGCGATGACGCGAGAGGATCTTTGGCAAGCCAAGCGGTATGGTTTTTCTGATCGCCAACTTTCCAAATTATCGTCATCGACGGAGTTGAAGGTACGTGCCAAACGTTTGAATCTGGGTGTGAAGCCGGTATTTAAAAGTGTCGACACGTGTGCCGCCGAGTTCGAAGCTTACACGCCGTATTATTACAGTACCTACGAGCAAGAGGATGAATTGCCGCCCAAGACGGACAAGCGGCGAATCATCATTTTGGGAGGGGGGCCCAACCGAATCGGCCAAGGGATCGAGTTTGATTATTGCTGCTGTCACGCCAGCTTTGCGCTTCGCGAGATTGGAATCGAGAGCGTGATGGTCAACAGCAATCCAGAAACCGTCAGTACCGACTACGACACGTCGGACATGCTGTTTTTTGAACCGCTGACGATCGAGGATGTGTTGAACATTTGCGAAGCGATCAAGCCAGACGGCGTGATTGCCCAGTTTGGTGGCCAGACGCCGCTGAATTTGGCCCGGGGGTTGAAGGAGGCGGGCGTACCGATCATCGGGACGAGTGTCGAAACGATTGAAGCGGCCGAAGACCGCGAATTGTTTCAGCGGTTGATTGAAGAACTCGGGCTGCGTCAACCACCGAGCGGGATTGCTCGAAATATGGACGAAGCTCGCCGTCAAGCAAAAATCATCGGTTACCCGGCGCTGGTTCGACCCAGTTTTGTGCTCGGGGGACGGGCGATGGAGATCTGTTACGATCAAGCTCAATTTGAGCGGTATGTGGCCGAGGCGTTTATTGTCGCCGATGGTCAACCGGTGTTGATCGATCATTTTCTCGAGGACGCCACCGAGGTGGATGTCGACGCAGTCGCGGACGGTACCGATTGTGTCATCATGGGGATTATGGAGCACATCGAAGAAGCCGGAGTCCACTCGGGCGATTCGGCCTGTGCGATTCCACCCTTCAGTTTGACTCAACCGATCATCAACGAGATCCGTGAATCGACGAAGAAGCTTGCGATGCGTTTGCAAGTGATTGGTTTGATGAACATCCAATACGCGATCAAGATAGAAGAAGGCGTGCCAACGTTGTACGTGTTGGAGGTGAATCCGCGAGCGAGCCGAACCGTCCCCTTTGTGGCCAAAGCGACCGGCGTCCCGGTGGCCAACATCGCAACGAAAGTCATGACGGGCATGAAGCTTAAGGATCTGGGGGTCACGACGGAACCGATTCCGCGCCATGTTTCGATCAAAGAGAGTGTCTTTCCCTTCCGAAAGTTCGCGGGTGTCGACATCGTGCTTGGCCCCGAGATGCGAAGCACCGGCGAAGTGATGGGGATCAGCGAGAAATTCTCGGTTGCATTTGCGAAGAGTCAAATCGCAGCGGGTTCGATCTTGCCCGATTCGGGGAAGGTGTTCATCAGTTTGGCTCCACGACATAAAGAATCGGTTGCCATGCTGGGGAAGAGTTTGAGTGATCTCGGCTTTGAATTGTTGGCGACCAGCGGGACGGCCCAAAAGTTGCAAGCTGCGGGAGTCAAGGTGACGCAAGTCAAGAAGATCGCCGAAGGGCACCCGAACTTAATCGACTATTTGAAGAACGGTGACGTCCAATTGATTGTCAACACGCCAAGTGGCAAGGGCGCTCGAACGGACGAAGGCAAAATCCGAGCTGCGGCGGTCCAATGTGGCGTCCCCTGTATCACAACGGTTGCGGCGGCCGAAGCGGCGGTGCGTGCGATGGTCGCGGTACGCGAAGGGCCGCTTCAGGTCGAATCATTGCAGAATCGCTATGCGAATTCGTAGGGCGGCACGGCCGCAAGCGAAGCGAGCTACCGCTCGAAGTGGCGTTGGCCCGCTCCCGTTGGTCGCTCGAATCGTGCTGCGATAACAAGAAGCTCCCGATTGACGAAGGTACCATGAAATGACCAGCACCCCATCCTCTACGGATTCGAGCGAAACGCGGATTGCCGACGCGGGTGAGAAGTTCGCTTACGATCCGGCCGATTTGAAACTTTTGGTCGTCGACAACGAGGCTGCCCATGCGCGGGCCATGACGGAGAGTTTGGAAAAGGTTGGGTATCGTTGTGAGGTCGCCACCAGCGGACCGGAAGCGGCTAAGTTGATCGAGCGAGAAACGTTTGACATCATCATTACCGACATGGTGATGAACGATGTTGACGGCATGAAGATCTTGAGCCTCGCCAACAAACAGTTGCCGGATTGTGAAGTGGTGATGGTCACCGGACACGCGACGGTCCCGATCGCTGTGCAGGCGATGCAGCAAGGCGCGTTCAACTTCTTGGAAAAGCCGATCACACCGAATCGATTGCGAGCGATTGTGGAAAAGGCGGCCGATGCCGTTGGGCTGCGTCGTCAGAATACGGAACTGATGCAGCGGCTCGATGAGCGGTATGGGTTCGAAGGGATCATCTACACAAGCGACAAGATGCAGTCGGTGATCGATCGATTACGGCGAATCGCAGCAACCGATGCGACCGTCTTGATCACCGGGGAAAGCGGTACCGGCAAAGAGATGATTGCTCAGGCGATCCACCAGAATAGCCCACGGCGAAACAAACGCATTGTCGCGTTGAACACACGCGCGGTCTCGGAAAACTTGGTCGAAAGCGAACTGTTTGGGCATGTCAAAGGGTCGTTTACCGATGCGGTTTCGGATCGTGTCGGAGCGTTCCAGTATGCGAACGGCGGGACGTTGTTCTTGGATGAAGTCGGCGACATGCCGATGAGCACGCAAATCAAGTTGTTGCGCGTTCTTGAAGAAAGCCAGATCACGCGCGTCGGTGACAACAAACCGATCAAAGTCAATGTGCGATTGATCTCAGCGACCAACCGGCCGCTTGAGGAAATGATCGACGCGGGCATCTTTCGCAACGATTTGTATTTTCGATTAAAGGTGGTGACCGTCGAATTGCCGCCGCTACGTGACCGCCGCGATGATGTGATTGCGTTGATGGATCATTTTCGCAAGATGTTCTTAAGGCGGCATGACAAACCGGCGGCGCATTTCACGCCAGCGGTGACAAAGCGCTTCTATGCCTATGATTGGCCGGGCAATGTTCGCCAATTGCGGAACTTTGTTGAAACGATGGTCGTTCTCGATACCGACGGTTCGTTGGATCTGGACGATCTGCCTCCCGAGTTACTCGATCGCAGCGCAGAGCAAGCCGCGGAGCAAGTGCTTGGCGACGTCGGGGGGGCATCGAACCTGATTGGTCAACCGCTCAGTGTGGTGGAGCGTTGGGCGATCGAAGAAACGCTCAAATTGACCGGGGGTAATCGGGAGGAAGCAGCCAAGGTGCTTCAGATTGGTGCCCGGACGTTGTACCGGCGACTTGACCAGTACAAGAAAGAGGAAGACGACGCGGCTGCAGCCGAGGGATAGCCACTCATCGGTTTCCGCTTGGGCGCGAACCCAAAGCGTTCATGCCATGGGCATTTTAGCATTTAGCCCCGGATTGCGGATAGCGCATCTGGAGGTGGACGTACAAACCGGCCATCGACCCCGACTGCGATTTCCCGGCAGGGACGTTCGATTGATAACTTGCGGAACTCGATTTACCGCGAAGCGGTTTGACTCCAGAGCCCAGGGTCGACGCGCAGCGGCGCACCCTGGGGGCCACTAGCCCGGATTATTCGTTGGAGTGGTAGGCTTTAGCCGATTGCGGCTGGACCTTGCTGAATCGGCTAAAGCCTACGACTCCAACGTGCGCAGTCTGTTTCTTACTCAATCGATGTAAGCTGATTGCATACAAAGGGTTACGGGGAATATGTTTGGACTGATGAATAATCCGGGCTAAAGCACTCTCGCCGGGGCCTTCGAGGCTTCCTGGATCATCCGTCCAATCAGGTTGTCAACGGTGATGCCATCCGCTTCGGCTGCGAACGTCGGGACGACGCGGTGTCGTAAAACCGGCAACGCCAGCGATTGGACATCTTCGATCGAGACACTTGGGCGTCCATGCAGCAGCGCACGTGCTTTCGAGGCCAACACCAATTGTTGGCTTGCTCGCGGTCCTGGGCCCCATTGGATCAGTTCTTTTGCCCAACGCGCGCTTTGTTCGTCTTGGGGCCGAATGGCTCGGACGGCATCGAGCACCCAGTCCTTCACGTGGGGTGGCAGCGGTACTCGGCGAACCGTTTGTTGGAACTGGACAATGTCCTCGCCGGAAACAACCGGATCGACAGTCGTTTGGAAAGTCGATGTGGTTCGATCCACGATTTCTGATTCTTCATCGCGGCTAGGATAATTGACGACGACATGGAACAAGAAACGATCGCGTTGGGCTTCGGGTAACGGATAGGTCCCTTCCTGCTCAATCGGGTTTTGCGTTGCCAACACAAAAAACGGTTCGGACAATCGGTACGTGGTGCCGGCGGTGGTCACTTCATGTTCTTGCATCGCTTCAAGCAATGCCGCTTGAGTTTTGGGTGGCGTTCGGTTGATCTCATCGGCCAGCAACATTTGTGTGAAAATGGGGCCACGTTCAAAAATAAACTCGCGTCGTCCCGTGGTAGGGTCCTCTTGAATGATCTCGGTTCCCGTAATGTCGCCAGGCATCAAGTCGGGAGTGAATTGAATTCGCCGAAAGGACAAATGCATCGACTCGGCCAAAGTACGGATCATCAAGGTCTTGGCCAATCCAGGGACGCCCTCAAGCAGGCAGTGACCGCGGGCGAGGATGGCGATCAGCAACTGTTCGATCACTTCGTCTTGCCCGACCACGATGCGAGCGACCTGTTGGCGAACTTGGTTACATGCCTGGACCAGCCGTGCGGCCGCGGCTTCGTCATCCGACGATTCAATCGGGGGTGGTTGGACCAATGGTTTGTTTCCTCTAACGAGTCAGGACCCATCAACACCGCCGCATTGTAGTCTGCATCTCACCGCATCGCGACGCTGCTGGCGGGCTGTTTTCACTTGGAGGATTGTTTTATGATGTCGCTTCAGGAATTTCTTTGTCGCCAAGGCGTGGGCAGTGATGGCATCTTTGTTTGTAGTACGAGGGCGTGACCAGGGCAAGCACTTCCCGCTTAGCGGCGATGTGGTGCGGATTGGCCGCGATAAATCGAGTACGATCCAATTGCTCGATACCGAAGCCTCTCGGTCCCACGCGGAGATCCACATCGATCCAGGCGGTCGTTGCGAGTTGGTCGACTTGGAAAGCAGCAACGGCACGCTTGTCAACGGCTTGAAGGTTCGCCGACAACGACTTGCCAGTGGAGATCGGCTGGAAATCGGTGGCTCGTTGTTGATTTTTACCAGCACGGGTCCGCCCAACGCGATGGACGCGGCTCATGGGGTCGACATTGTGTACCAGAGTCACCAGACCGACGGGAGTCGAATCGTTTCGTCGATAGCCCCCTCGTCAGGGACGTTGCGAATCGGACCGAGTCACAACATCGCGCCAACCCAAACGGATGCGGATCGGTCGCTTGAAGTGATGTACCGGACGGCGATCGCGGTTGGGCGAACGGACGACTTGGATCAGTTGCTCAATCGGATTTTGTGGTTGGTGTTCGATTGGGTCGAGGCGGACCGCGGTTGCGTGATGCTTCGTGACAACGAAACGGGGCAATTTCAACCCGCGGCTCGTTGTGATCGCGATAGCGAGAACGAAAGCGATGGGTCGCGAGGCGAAAATGGTTCGAGCCAGCGGATATCGATCAGCCGCACGATTTTGGATTTCGTGCTCGAGCAGAAAGAGGGTGTCCGGACCAGTGATGCCAGTGACGATGTTCGATTTGATTCGGCGGCTTCGATCGTTAGCGCGGGAGTGCGTGAAGCGATTTGCGTCCCGTTGCAAGGTCGTTATGACATCGTCGGTGCGTTGTACGTGGATACTTATACCGCTCCGACGCAAATGATTGCCCGCGATTATGCTCCCCGTTTTACAGATGATCACTTGCGTTTGATCACCGCGATCGGCCATCAAGCGGCGCTTGCGATCGAGGACACGTTCTACTATTCAGCGCTGGTTCAGGGGGAACGCTTGGCGGCGATGGGGCAAACGATTGCAACCTTGTCCCATCACATCAAGAATATACTGCAAGGCATTCGGGGTGGCAGCTACTTGATCGAAGCGGGGTTGCAGCGGGATGATACGGACGCGGTTCGTCGCGGATGGCGGATCGTCGACCGCAATCAAGAACGGATCTCGAATCTGGTGCTCGACATGTTGACCTTCTCGAAAGAGCGTACGCCACAGTGTGTGGATGCCGATTTGAATGAAACGGTCCGCGACGTCTTCGAATTGATGCAGCCGAGAGCTGCGGAGCTGGACGTGACCTTGACCGCATCCCTCGCCGAATCGATGCCGGACGCGTCGTTCGACCCCGACGCATTTCATCGTGCCGTACTCAATCTTGTGACCAATGCGATCGATGCGACCAGCGAACAGGTGAAGCTACGGCTGAGTGAGGAATCGGAGGGTGATTCGGAACAGGGAGCGACCGATGCTGTCGCCAGGGTCGAGATCTCAACTTGCTATGATGCGGCGGACGGCTGGACGGTCGATGTGGTCGACAACGGGCCGGGAGTTGCCGAACAGGACCGGCAAAAGATCTTTTCCTTGTTCGAGTCTCGCAAAGGGTCTCGAGGGACCGGATTGGGGCTGCCTGTCAGCGCAAAGATCATGCAGGAACATGGTGGAGAGATCCAAGTGCTGACGCCTGCGAGCGGCATCGGAAGTTGTTTCCGGCTGCGATTGCCGACGGCGGGTTCCGACACCGGTGAAATCGCTTCGCACGAAACGCTGCATTAAGCGGCGGCTAGCGGCAGGCTTCGATTGCATGGATCACGCCCGATCCTTCGATTTCACCGAGCAGCATGACCGATCCAATTCGTTCAGGCAAAACGAACCGCAGATTGCCGTGGGACACCTTTTTGTCCCGCTTCATCACGGGCAACATCGCGTTGACGTCGGCCGCCGCGTACGTGGTGGGCAACTGGCACGCTTTCAGCAGTGCGGTTTGCCGTTGAAGCAGGTCCGGATCGCAGAGTTTCAATTCGATCGATAAGTTCGCGGCCATTTGCATGCCGATCGCGACCGCTTCACCGTGGAGCACTTCGCCATAGCCTGCGGTTGCCTCAATCGCATGGGCAAAGGTGTGACCGTAATTCAAAATCGCTCGCCGGCCGCTGGTTTCTCGCTCATCTTCGCCGACGACGTTGGCTTTGGAGCGGCAGCTTTGAGCGATTGCGTAACGTACCGCCTCGTCGTCGCGTTCGATCAATTTGGATGCGTTGAGCTCCAACCATTCGAAGAACGGTGCGTCATCGATCACGCCGTACTTGACGACCTCGGCCAGCCCGCTGATGTAGCTGCGATCGGGAAGAGTCGACATGACCGTCGTGTCAATGAGTACAGCCGCGGGTTGCCAGAAGGCGCCGACCATGTTCTTGGCGGTGGGCAGGTTGATTCCCGTTTTGCCTCCCACGCTGCTGTCGACCATCGCCAGCAGCGTGGTTGGGATTTGGACAAATCGAATCCCACGGGTGAAGGAGGCCGCGGCGAAACCCGCCAGGTCGCCGATCACTCCGCCACCAACCGCAATCACGACGCTGCGTCGATCGGTGGAGCTTTCGAGCATCCATTGCCAAAGCGTGTCGAGTTGAGTGAGCGATTTGCTCGTCTCGCCAGAGGGGACGGCCAACAAATTGACGCGGACGGAGTCGCCGCCCGTGGTGTTCATTTTCGCCAAACCGGTGGCGACTTTCATGGCCCAGGGCGTTTCGACCGCAGCATCGGTGATCACCAATGCGTGTGATAAATCGCCTAAAACGCCGGCGATGGTGTCGCAAAACTGTTCAATCCAATCCGTTCCGATCTCGATGGGGTAGCTGCGGTCCCCAAGGGAAACCTCGACGGTTTGGCGTTTCGGAATTTGCGAACCGGATAGCATGAAATGACTCAAAGGGTTATCAAAAGGGAGAGGTGAGCTGAGGCTTGTAGCTTACACTCCATTGTTGCCAGCCCGCCAGTCGGTGAGGCTTGGCCAAAAAATCTTCGAATTTCTGGGTAGTGCCATGACCGCCAACCACGACGACAAATTCAACGATCCGCGGGCAAGGATCACGCCACGCGGGATCCTCATCGGTGTTGGCATCGCTGCGTTGGCCGTGATCGGGGCGGCAGCGAGCATTCGGGGAAGACGGACTCAGTTGGACGAGACGCGAAGTTTCTGGGGCGATGACACGGTGACCGCCTTGCAACTCGGTGAGCGAATGGAAGTGATCTTGCTCGGTGACGCGCAGGCAGAACCGATCGAGTTGACGGCGATGCCCGGATTGGGGCTGCTGCGTCATGCGTTGCTCGACGAGCGCAGTTACGATTGGACCAGCCGCGGATCGACACCGCTTGCGTCGCGAACGTCGTCGCGGGATGACGCGACCGAACCGAATCGAATTCGTTTGCGGATCACGGATCCAAACGCCAAACGCTTTGAACCGATCGAGATCGATTTGGAGTTGTCGAGCGGGTGGGTCGGCGATGCCGCAGCGACCAAAAGCGTACGTTTGAATGATCGCACCGAGCCAAAGTTGCGGAACTATTTCAAGACCGTGATCCATTCGGAGCAGAAACGATCCGATTTTCGAGAATAGTGCTTGGTCAGCCAGGAGATTATCGGGAGGTCCGCGAAAAGGGGGACAAGGCATGATACGATAGTTTCGTTCCCTGCTTTTGTTTCCTAGAACCTAACCGAAAAGGGGGCTGACCCTTTGTCGACCGACGTTTCGATTGCTCAAGAACTCGTTGTTTTCCAATGGATTCGCGACCGATACGCTCAGACCAAGCGAGGGTCAGAACCCTTTTCGGATAGGTTCCTTATCGAGGGCGATGGATTCGATGATCGATACTCGTCGTGAGCGGCTGCAGCGAGTCCTGACGCCGCTCGTTACTATGCCTCAGTTTTCTGCCGCACAGGCAAAATCGGTATGCGATTCGAGTCCGGCCTACGTGACGTCGACGATCAAAGAACTGGTTCGCGACGGCTACCTCGAGAGAACCGTTGCGGACGACGAGAGTTTCTATCGATGGCGTCTTCCTGGTCAATTCGAGCCGGAGCGGTGGATTGAGCAACAGATCCATGGGGATCAAATCACCGAGACGCCCGAGCAAGAGCGGCCGCGTGAACGATTGCTCCGCGACGGTGCCGCGTCACTCAGCAATGCGGATTTGTTGGCCATTCTGATTCGCGTCGGTGTACGAAAGCAGTCGGCAGTCGCGGGAGGTCGTCTGATCGCAAATCGCTTTGCCGACCGATTGCAGGATTTGCCAAGGTGTTTTCGCGAAGATTTGCGGGAAATCAGTGCAACGGTTACCAAGGTCAGTTACGCGCAGATCATGGCGGGGATTGAATTGGGACGCCGTGTGGCGAGTGCGGAACGCGATCACCAGCGTTCCACCACCAAGATCACCAGCAGCCAAGCGGCGATTGAGTTTTGTTCGCAGGAATTCGCACGGTTGGCAAGCGACGCGGTTCAGGAGGAATTCCATATTGTTACGCTGGATACCAAGCACAAACCCATTCACACCCATCGGATCACCGTCGGAACGCTTGACGCCAGTTTGGTTCATCCGCGTGAGGTGTTCCGGCCGGCGATCCGTGATTCCGCATCAGCCCTTTTGTTGGTACACAATCACCCGAGTGGTGATCCGACGCCAAGCCGCGAGGATCACCAGGTGACCGAGCAGTTGACCGACGCCGGTCGTTTGTTGGGCATTTCTGTACTCGACCATATCGTTGTGGCCCGCGACCGATGCCTCAGTATTCGAGAAACCGCGTGAATTTGCATACCGAAGCGACTCAAACGCGTATTCGTCAAACGCTCCAACAATTGCGGACGGAACTGTTGGCCGAGCGAACGTCCGACGGTCATTGGACCGGGCAGCTATCGGCATCGGCGCTCAGCACCGCGACGGCCGTCAGTGCCTTGTCGGCGGTGCTGCTGAATAACACCGATGTTCGCCGTGATTGCAGTCGTATTCGCGAGGTCGTGACGACGGGGGTGGCCTATTTGGCGGCTCAGCAAAACGCCGACGGTGGCTTTGGCGATACGGATCGAAGCTATTCGAATATTGCCACCAGCTACTTGGCCAGGGCTGCCTTCGAATTGGCGGCCAGGGCCATGGATTCGTCGGAAGCGATCGGTTGCGAGGAACGTCTTTCGAAGCTCGAGACCTACATCCAATCCAACGGTCAAATCGATGGTCTCCGCCGTCGCTACGGAACGGACAAGACGTTTGTGGTTCCCATCTTGACGAATCTCGCGATCGCGGGGTTGGTGCAGTGGAAAGACGTTCCGGCGCTGCCGTTCGAAGCCGCCGTGTTTCCTCAGTCGATGTACCGGTTGCTAAGGATGCCGGTGGTCAGCTACGCGATTCCAGCCTTGGTGGCCATTGGTCAGGCTAGGCACTTTCATGGGCCGCGTGCGTTTGTCCCGCTGCGAATGATCCGCTCGCTATCCGTTTCGCGGACGATGCAGGTGCTGAGGCGAATGCAGCCCGATAGCGGCGGATATTTGGAAGCAACTCCGCTGACAGCATTTGTATTGATGAGTTTGGCGGCCACCGATCGAGGGGCCAGCGTTGTGGCGCGCGAATGCGAGCGATTCTTGATCGATTCGATGAATGCCGACGGCAGTTGGCCGATCGATACGAATTTGGCCACTTGGGTGACGTCGTTGGCGATCCATGCGTTGGCGAAGGATCCCGAAGATGATCGTTCTTGGTGCAACGAATCCTTGGTCGATTGGCTATTGAGTTGCCAACACCAATCTCGTCATCCGTTCACGGCAGCGGATCCTGGTGGATGGGGGTGGACCGATTTGTCAGGAGCGGTTCCCGATGCAGACGATACGCCCGCAGCCATTTTAGCGCTCCGGTCCCTTCGGACTTGCGTTGATCGACAGCGGCAACAAGCGATCGAGGGGGCGATCGACCAGGCGCGGCAGTGGCTCATCCAGTTGCAGAATCGTGACGGCGGTTGGCCGACGTTTTGTCGGGGTTGGGGAAAGTTGCCGTTCGACCGAAGTAGCACCGATTTGACGGCTCATGCGCTTCGAGCCGTCGGTCGCGATGGTTTGTCCGAACAAGCGGTGGCCAAGGCTGAGCGGTTTTTGGCTCGTTCGATGCAAGACGGCGGAAGCTGGTTGCCACTCTGGTTCGGAAATCAGGATAACGCCGGTGACGAAAACCCCGTCTATGGGACCGCAAAGGTGCTGCTCGCTTGTGCAGCGGGATTTTTGGACGAATCAGCTCGATTGCAGGGGTGCCACTACCTAATCGGGTGCCAAAACGACGACGGTGGCTGGGGGGGCGGGCCTTCGCGGATCGACCGGAGACAAACCGGGATGCAAGGGGGAAAACAGGGTGAATCCGAGGAACTTCGGACGGCGAGCAGTGTTGAAGAGACAGCGGTGGCGGTGGAAGCACTGTCGGCCGTGTGGAACGCAACCCAAGTGGCGGGAACAAAAGAATTTGAGACATCTCCTTTAGGAGGTGGGAAGAACGCTTCTCAAGCGGCTATAATCTCAGGGGTGGATTTCTTGCTCCGTAGTGTTCAAGATCGTCATCACGAAGCCGCCTGGCCGATCGGATTTTACTTTGCAAAACTCTGGTACTATGAAAAACTGTACCCGTTGATATTCACCCTTGCCGCGTTGGGCGAGACTCTGCGGGAAGAAGGACGAACGTAGGGGGGTGTCGAAACGACTCCGGCTACGCTCTAAAAACGCGTGTCAGCCTTTCATTTGACCCATCAAAAGGACCCCGGTTTGTCGACCGCCTCCCGATCTACATCAATCCAAACGGCTGATCACAAGCCAGCGGCCCGCAGGGTTCGTCGCAAGACGAGCCACTTGAAGGACGTTCCGCCGACCTTGGAACTCCGTGAAGCGTTGCGCGATCGTTGCGACCAAGTCGCTCAGCGAATGGATCGCTCGGTGCCACCCACGAAAGACCAAATCGAGCAGGTTGCTCAACGGACCCTTGAAGAAGCCGATTTGCCCGAAGGCTACTTGGGTTGGACGATGGTGATGCTCAGCAGTGCGTTTTGGCGCCAGTCGCTGTCGTCGGTGCCTCCGGAACGTCGTTTGTTTCTGCTGCCGCATTGTCTCAAACATGCCGATGGATGTCCTGCCGAGTACGACCAATTCGGGATGAATTGTAAGGAATGCGGCGCTTGCAGTATTGCGGATTTTCGCGGCGTTGCCGAAGAAATGGGCTATCGTGTCTTGGTAGCCGAAGGATCGCCAGTCGTTTTGAAGATCATTGTGGGTGGCTATGTCGATGCGGTGGTCGGAGTGGCTTGTTTGAACGTCTTGGAAAAGGCGATTGACAAAGTCTTGTTGGCTGGCATTCCTTGCATGGCTGTGCCGTTGTTGAGCAGTGATTGTCGCAATACGAAGGTGGATGAAGCGTGGGTGGATCAAATGATCCGAACGCCGTATCTTCCGGCCAGCCAACAGACCAAGAGTTATGTGCATTTGATGCGTGCGGCCAGCGAGTTGTTTGAGCCAGCGTCGATCGACGAACTTGCGCCTCGAATCCGAGACAAGACTCCCTTGGGCGGCGATGCGGTTACGATCGAGCAGATTCAATCGATGGACGCGATCGCGGCGACCGAGCACATTGCTTATGATTTTCTCGCTCGCGGCGGAAAACACTCGCGCCCCTTTATCACCTTGGCCGCCTACGATGCGATGCTCGGGTCGGGTTGCACCGATGCAAAGGGTGCCGAAACGGTCTCGTCGCTGCCGGCCACGGTTCGACGAGCGGCGATGAGCATTGAAACGTTCCACAAAGCGAGCCTCGTTCACGATGACATCGAAGACGGCGATGCGTACCGTTACGGACAACCCGCGGTCCACCAACGGTTTGGATTACCGACGGCAATTAACGTCGGCGACTATTTGATCGGGCTGGGGTATCGCCTGCTTAGCCGTCACGAGTCGAACGACCAGGTCCCCGCCGAGGCTCGCGTCGATGTTCTTGACACGCTGGCCAACGCGCACACGCGTTTAGCCGAGGGGCAAGGTGCCGAATTGTTATGGCGGGATTCGACCGATCGGCAATTGACGCCGCTTGATGCGTTAAAGGTCTATGCCCTGAAAACCTCGCCGGCGTTCGAGGCGGCGCTCTACAGCGGGATTCGCTTGGCCGGCGACGCGGAAGCTTATGTTCAACCGATTCGCAATTACTGCCGCAACCTCGGGGTCGCGTTCCAAATTTTGAATGATCTTGGTGATTTCGTTGGTGACGAGCATAACAAGCTTTCGGTCGGTAGCGATTTGTTTGGAGGTCGGCCCACCGTTCTTTGGGCGCTTGCACTCGAAGCTTTGTCGGACGACGATCGCTCGTTGTTGTTACAGCTAGCCGATCGTGAACACGACATGCCCGATGCGGAACGGTTGGCAATCGCGACGCGTCTGTATCACAAAGCGGGTGTGTTTGATACCGCAATGCAATTGGTCGACAAGCATCAAGCGAGAGCGGAACAGATTGCGGATGAATTGGAACCAGAGTCGTTGCGTCGTTTGTTGTACTTCCTCGTCGATACGGTTTTAGAAAGACCAGAGCTTCCCACACCGACCGTGGTTTCCCTTGGAATTGTTCCCACGGCATGATGAATAAGGAAATGAGTGTGTCGTCGAGTCCCACGATCGAAATTGAGAAGTTGTTTGGCCAGTTCTACGATTGGCCAGCACAGATCCCCGAGCTAGGCGAGTTCGAGCTGGTCGATCGTGTGCCAGCGCCTTACGATACATTGCTTGATCACCACAATCACATGACCGTGACGGTCGAAGCGTATCACCGGCAAAAGGTGGATGTGATCGTGGATCGGGCAAAGCGCGACGACCAGTGGTACGCGCGCGAGATCACGCTGGTGACTCAGCAGAGTCGCTTGAAGGTGCTGTACGGCATGGTACGGTTGAACGTCAATCTTTTGAGCGAGGATGCGTGGCGGCGGATCGAGAGCCAGCAGACACCGCTTGGCCGCGTGTTGATCGAGCATGATCTGCTCTGCGAGGTTGAATTGTGCGGGTTGTGGCGCGTCACCATGGGCAAGCGACTCGCTTCTTTGATGGAAACCGAGATTGGAGCTCAACGCTTTGGTCGAACCGCGTTAATCTATTGCGATGGCGACCCCGCGATTGAACTGCTTGAAATTGTGTCGCCCGCTCAATAACCGACCACGTTGACGATCGGTGGCAAACCGAGACTTGGAAGGGCGGTTGAACGACGATCAAACGCATCACCGGATTGGCAGGAAATGGACACAAAGATGAGAAGGGTGGTTTTTCTGTATCTTGGCGCCGCGTTGGTCGGTGCTGTGGTGATCGGTGCCGCAGCCATTCCTGCAAGGGCCCAGGACCCCGGCACGCTCTCCGCATCAACGCTCCGTGCCGAAGCGCTGAAACAGCTTCAAGAGGGTAAGACAGAGCTTGCGATCTTAGCCGCCGATGCGATCGTTCGCCAACACGGTGACGATCCGCGAGCGATTCGGTTGGCTGCAGACGTTTACTTGCGATGTGGCCGCGTTCCCTGGTCGGTGCGTCTCTTCGATCGCTACGTCAAGGCAGACCCGGCAAGGATGCCCGAACTTTGGCAACGCGGCATCGCGCTTTGTTTTGGGGGTGACTACACAGCGGCGGCCGAGCAGTTTGAAGCTCATCGCACGGTCAATCCGAACGATGTCGAGAATGCAGCATGGCATTTCCTTTGCGTTGCCAAATCGAAATCGCTGGCCGAAGCGCAGCAGAGTGTCTTGCCCGCCCCCGATGACCCACGGATACCGATGGCCGAGATTCAGCGGATGCTCCGCAGCGGAAACAAGGACGCGGTCGAGAGCCGAATCGAAGCGACGGCGGCGGGATCCTCCGAACGAGCGCAAGCGGCGTTTTATGGCAACTTCTATTTGGGGCTTTATGCCGATGCCGCCGGAGATTCGGACGAGGCGATCGAGCGGATGCAACAAGCCGCCAAGGATGCTCCGCGAAACTACATGGGTGACATCGCTCGCGTGTACGCGAAGCGATTGGCGGATCCCAAGTAGTGGACGGTCAGCACAAAGTTTTAGGGTAGTGGATTTCGCCAGAAATCAGTAAATCAAATATTCGGAGAGACTTCTGGCGAAGTCCACTACGTTCCAACTCGCAGGTTTACACTTGACGGTCCACTCGTGCATCAATTCAGCTTGGCTCGCGGTTTGCTCCCCGCTTGGCGAAACATCCTTGATGTGCCAAGTTGACAGCAATCGCTGCCCCTTTTTGTACGCCTCCATCCCTTGCTATCGCCGTGTCCGAAGACCTTTATCAAACCCTCGGCGTTTCCCGTGACGCATCGAAAGACGACATCAAGAAAGCCCATCGCCGGCTTGCGCTGAAGTACCACCCGGACAAGAATCCGGACGACGACACTGCGCGAGAGAAGTTCAAACGTGTTCAGGAGGCGTACGATGTCCTCAGCGACGAGGAAAAACGGGCTGCCTATGACCGTTATGGGGCTGATTTCGAGAAGATACGCAGCAGCGGTTGGGATCCGAACGCCAGCGGTGGTGCAGGCGCCGGTTTTGACGGCTTAGACCTTGACCAGATATTCGGTGGCCGAGGTGGCGGTGGCGGTGGAGTCCAGTTCGAACATGGATTCTCCGATTTTTTTGAGCAATTGATGGGATCCGGAGCGGCGGGACGTGGTGGGGGGAATCCACGCGGACGATCGCGACGCCCCCAGCCACCACAACGTGGGGCGAACGTTCGTCATGAATTGGAATTGCCGCTTCAAACCGCTGTGCTTGGCGGTACGACCGAGTTCTACCTGAACCGGACCGGAACGAGCGAGAAGCTTTCGGTCACGATACCTCCGGGAGTCGAAACGGGATCGAAGATTCGACTTCGTGAACAGGGCCAACCGTCGCCCAATGGTGGCCCCAGCGGCGATTTGATTCTGCTGATCAAGGTTTCCGATCACCCCTGTTTCAAGCGAATCGGTAAGAACCTTGAATTGAAGTTGCCGGTGACGCTTGGCGAGGCGGCGCTGGGGGCCAAGGTCGATGTTCCTACGCCTGGCGGCACGGTAGCGTTGTCGGTCCCGGTAGGGACCAGCAGCGGTCGACGATTGCGTTTGAAAGGTCAGGGAGTTCGAAGCCGCGACGGATCGGCGGGCGATTTGATCGTTGAGATTCAAATTCGGCTGCCCGATTCGCTCGACGAGGAATCGAAAGAGCTGATTGAGAAATTTGCCGAGCACAATCCCATGGCACTTCGTAACGATTTGTCGTTCTAATCATGCGTTACTTCTTTCCGAAGTCGCGGCGGATTGTACGGAGTGATCGATTCACGATCGTGCTGCGGCAAGGTGCGTGTGCCGCCGATGGTGTGTTGGTGTTGTTCGCCGTTGCACAATCGACGCCGGGTCCGACACGGATCGGGATCACGATTCCCCGCAGGGCCGGAAATGCGGTGATCCGTAATCGTTGGAAGCGGTGGATCCGCGAATCGTTTCGAACGCAGTGGGAACACCTTCCGGCGGGACTCGATATCGTCGTCCGACCCAAAAAGGGGGCCACTCCGGCTTGGAAGACGATTCGGAAATCGGTCCCCTCGCTCGCCAGAAAGGCGGCCAAGCGATTGCAGGCTTAGAACCTAGCCGAAAAGGGGTCTGACCCTTTGTCGACCGACGTTTCGATTGCTCAAGAACTCGTTGTTTTCCAATGGAATCGCTACCGATACGCTCAGACCAAGAGAGGGTCAGACCCCTTTTCGAATAGGTTCTTAGCGCGTCATGTCGGCTGCGGGATCGATCGCCGTCATGATGCCGTCTTCCATCTCGTAGGTGGTGTCGAAGACGTCCAACGCTCGCTGGTCATGCGTCACCACGATCACGCCTGTCCCGTGTTGGTGAGCGACTTGCGCAAACAACTCCATCACTTGTCGTCCTCGATGCCCGTCGAGTGCCGCGGTCGGTTCATCGGCCAGGATCACGCTCGGGCGATTCGCTAACGCTCTGGCCACGGCGACCCGTTGTTGTTGACCGCCTGAGAGCATGGAGGGGCGATTTCCTGCTCGATCGCTAACTCCCAACTCATCGAGCAAGCTCATCGCTCGGTCGCGTGCTTTGCGGGAGGAGGCTCCGTTGAGTTCGAGCGCAATCTGCACGTTTTCTCGAGCCGTCAAAAACGGGATCAAGTTCGATTTCTGAAAGACAAATCCAATATGTCTGCGCCGGAACGCACGTAGGTCGGCGTGAGAGACATCACCGTCGAGCACCAGTTGGTTGCGGATCCATACTTGGCCCGATGTTGGTGGGTTGATCAATCCGACCGCGGTCAAGAACGTTGACTTGCCGGATCCGCTTGGGCCAAGCAATGCCACCACCTCGCCGCGGCGAACCTGCATCGACGCATCCTTCATCGCCACCACTTCGGTGTTGCCACTGCCGTAGATTTTCGTCAAATCCCGAGTCTCAATCGCAAGCTCGTCAGGGGGGGATGCATTCATGATAAGGCCTCGTTGGGAGAAACTTTCATGGCCTTCCAAATGCCCAACAAACTCGATGCGACGGAAATCCCGAGCACGATCAACGCCAATTGTGTCAAATCGGTTTCGGTTAAGATCACTCTTCGCGGGAACATCGGAAACAACCTTCCGCCAACAAGGTAGGCGATCACGAAACCAAAAATGCCAAGCACGAGAGCTTGCTGCAAAATCAAACCAAGGATGACATGGTTGGGGGCACCGATCAGTTTCAACAGTGCGATGGAGTGGATTTTGTCCAGCGTCAGCGTGTAGAGAATCAGTGCCATAATGATCGCGGCGATGAGCGTCAGCAGCACGCGAAACAGCCCAATTTGGCGACGAGCGCGGTCGACGGAGCCTTTCAATAGCAGATTGCGTTGAGCTTCTTGGGTGTAGACCGAAACGTCTCCCCAGCCCGAGATGATGTCGGCGACCCGCTGCAAATCGGCTCCCGCAGAGACGGTGACCATGACGGAGCTCAATTGCGGTCGCGCGATCGCCGGTAACTCGGACGCAGGTTTATCGGTATTATCCAACAGCGTCGGTTGCCGCGAACCGAGTTCACTGTCTTCACCACGTGCGTACCGCGAGGCTCGTTCCAATCGCACCGCTTCCCCAGGTGTATCGAATTGGATCTGTTGTGCGTCAAAGACGGTGAAAAACGCGATGCCGTCGCCACTGGCACTTAGCATACTCTTGGTCGTACCGACGACGGTATAGGTTTCTTTTCCCAGATCGATTTTGTCACCCAGCGCGAGTTGAAGGGATTCGTCGGCAATCATTTCGAAGTGGTTTTGTGCAAGCGGGCGACCGGCGGTTAGCGGGATCCAGCTTCCCTTGTCACTCGGCCAACTTAATCCCAGCACCGCCATTCGCAAGGGTTGACCGTCTCGTTCTCGCTGGACCGTGTGATAGACAAACTCTCTTGCGGCAACCACCCCTGGGACCGCCGCAGCGCGATAGACCAGGTTGGGTGGCACGCGTGAGATCTCAGCAAACGGGCCACGTGTATTTCGCTGAACGATCCACAAATCGGCCCCAACATTGTCGACCAACAACGTCGCGTCCTCGACAATCCCGCGATAGATTCCGCCCATGCCCATCACAATCATCAGCAGCATGCCGACGCCGACCGTTGTCAGCGCGAAACGGCCGAGGTTGTGTCGGATATCCTTGATCGCCAAATTCATGACGCCACCAAGCTACGTCCATCGGTCAACTTGGCTCCCGCCTTCTTTGGCGAAACCAGCACGTCTTGAACGGTTAACCCGCTGAGAACCTCGACGTGATCGCGATTCCGAAGTCCAATCGTGATCGGGGTCCAAACGGCTTTGTCCGCCACGTTTCGAAAAACGCCCGATTGCCCGTCACGCTGGGTCACCCGGTTCGCCGCAATCCTGACCACGTTCTCCTTGCGCGCGACCTCGATGAATGCCTCGGCCCGTTGACCCACCGCCCAGTTCTCGGGCAACCGAAGTGCATCAACGTCGACGATGAACTCGCGTGTTTCTCGGTCAGCCTCCTTCCCGAGACGCACGACCTTGCCCGCAAAATCCTGGTTGGGTTCGGAGCGAAACAAAATCCGTGCGGGTTGCTCTGGGTGCAGCTTCGCCATTTCCGTTTCGTCGACCCAAGCGCTAATCCAAATCTGGTCGGTCGAAATCAACTTCATGATGTCGCTCCCAGGCACGACGACATCACCGGGCTCACGATCGCGGCTGACGATCAGTCCATCAAACGGCGCCAGCACGCGGGCGTCGCTCAAGCGAGTGCGGTGATATTCAAGTGTTTTCTGTGCCGAGATCAACTCCTTCTGGCCTTCGGTAATAGCGGCTTCGGCCCGCGAAACCCCGGTGACGGCGACCGCCAACGCTTCGGTCGCCTTGTCCGAGTCCTCCTGGCTCGCCGCTCCACGCCCGGCAAGCGATTGAACCCGATCGTCACTCTTCTTGGCTTGCGTGAACGCTGCATTGGCACGTTCCTTGTCGGCTCCCAGCCGATTGAGGGCAGCCCGAGCGGCCTCGACATTCGCATCTGCAATGGCGACTTGCTGCTGCAGTTCCTGATCATCAAGCTCGACGAGCAAGTCGCCCGCAGCGACCGTGTCACCTTGGTCGGCCATCAATCTTTCGATCCGTCCTGCAATCTTTGGGCTGACGGTCGCTTGCACTCGCGCTTCGAGCGTTCCCGTCCCCATCACCTCGGCGATGATCAACCCACGCTCGACCGGATGTTCGACCACCGGCATCGGCGAAAACTTGAACCAATAGACTCCTGCCGCAATGGCCGCTGCAACGACAACGAACTTCAACGACCGCACGAACATCCGCTTGAAGGGAAACGAAGGTCGACGTTTCTTAGCTTGCTCACTCATGTGTTTGAACTTTCTCCGTGGTGGGTTCGCGATACAGCAGCCAGTAGGCTGCGGGGATCACGACCAATGTGAACAGGGTCGACGTCAGTATCCCAAAAATGATGGCCCATGCGAGTCCAGAAAATACCGGGTCGAGCGTGATCACCCAATTGGCAAGCAGCGTCGTGCCGGCGGTCAACAAGATCGGTCGGGTCCGGACTGCAACGCTACGGATGATCGACTCTTCGAGCGAATGGCCTTCGGCTTGTGCAAGGTGAATGAAGTCGATCAGCACGACCGAGTTGCGAACCACAATTCCGGCCAGCGCGATCATGCCGATCATCGCCGTCGCTGTGAAAAAGACGGGATTGGGATAGCCACCGACCCCTTGGTCCGTGATTAAATTCAGGATCCAGAATCCCGGCATGATACCGATCATCGTCAATGGAATGGCCAACATGATCAGCACCGGCAAGATTCGCGAACCGGTTTGGAACATCAGCAACACGAAGATGCCCAATAGTGCTGCCCCAAACGCCAAACCGAGATCTCGGAAAACGTCCAACGTGATATCCAGTTCCCCCTCACCCGCCCAATCGACGGTATAGCCTTCGGGGATCGCCCATGCGATTCCACCACCTGGGTTCAACCAAGTCCGGTCTTCGATAGGCCGCGCCTCGGAGTCAATCACTCCCCGAGTGTTGGGGGCTGCGAAGAATCGGTCCACTTCGAGGTCAGCGATCGCGTCGGCAGGCGGTCGCCCCGCAACCTCCGCGTAGACGTAGACGACACGTCGCAAATTCTTGTGAAAGATCGTTTTCTCATCTTCAACTTGCGAAAAACGCCCCAGTCCGCCAAGTTGAACCACTTGGCCCTCATTCCCTTGGACGTAAACCTCTTCCAAGTCATCAATGGCCGATCGGCTTTCTCGGGGAAGCTTTAACTCGATCCACAACGGCTCGACCTCTTCTGGAAGATGCAAAACCGTCGCCTTGTTCCCGCTCAGCACGGTGTCGATGGTCTCCGCGATCGTTTGTGTTGAGATGCCCGACAAGGCTGCTTTGGATTTATCCGTCTCGAACACGAACCTCAAATGATCGTCCTCGGCACTGATATCTAAATCGACCGCCCCCGGTTCCATCGCCAAACGTTTTTCGACGAGTCTGCCGACCTTGATCTGGTTTGCATAGGTTCCGTCAGCGGGCCCGTAGACTTCGCCGGTGATCGATGCCAACACCGGTGGCCCCGGCGGCACCTCGACCAACTTGACCTTGGCTCCCATCGAATCGGCAAGCGCCTTCACATCGTTGCGAATCCGTAGCAAGATCTCGTGAGACTGTTGCACACGAAAATCCTTCGCCATCAAATTCACGCGAATGTCCGCGACGTTCGCTCCGCGACGCAAAAAGTAATGTCGTACCAAGCCGTTGAAGTCCATGGGCGAGGCGATGCCAACAAACAGCTCGTAATCACGGACTTCCGAAAGTCCACCCAGGTAGCGTCCGATCCGGCGTGCGACCACATCGGTCCGCTCAAGCGTCGTGCTTTCGGGCATGTCGATGACAATCTGGAACTCATTCTTGTTGTCATAGGGCAGCATCTTGACGGGCACCGCACGGAAGACCGGCAACATCATCGCCGCGAGAAGCAAGACGCCGATTGCAAGCAAGACGCCCCAGGCGTAGATCGGTTTCGTGACAATCGGCGTTAGAATCGTGCGACTGATCCTATACAGAGGCCGTTTCGTCAAATCGAAACGTTCGCCTTCCGACGAATCATCGATATGTTTGAGGGACACCATGGATAGCCACGGCGTGATCACGAACGCGACGATCGTCGAAATCGTCACCGTCAACGGAACATTCAGGGCCATCGGTCCCATGTACGGTCCCATCATGCCGGTGATAAACGCTAACGGTAAAAAACTGGCGATGATCGCCAGGGTCGACAGGATCAACGCGGGGCGAACCTCTTGAATTGCTTGTAACACCGATTCGCGAGGTGGCAGAATCCTCATTGCAAAGTACCGGGCGATATTTTCGACATCCGTGATCGGGTCGTCGACAAGCAATCCCAAGGCCAGAATCAACGCAAACATGGTCACTCGGTTGATCGAATAGCCCGCCAGTAGATTGATGAACAGCGTCAGGCTGTAGCAGACGGGAATCGCCAAGGCGATCACCAATGCGGGCCGCCAACCCATCACCAAGCCGATCAATCCAATCACGGTCAACACCGCAACCACCAAGCCCTCAACCAGTTCGTTGACCTTCTCGTTCGCCGTTTCGCCATAGTCACGGGTCACCCGCGTTTGGACACCGCTGGGCAAGTGAGTTTCAGAAAGCTCCTTCAGTTTTGCATGAATTGCAGCTGACACTCGAACGGCATTGGATCCTTTTCGTTTGGCGATCGAAAGATTGACCGCCGGATAGAGTTCGCCACCGCCTCGCACTTCATCTGCCGAGCCAAAACCGATCCAGCTGTAGCTTTCGGCCTCGGCGGGTCCGTCGACGACCGTCGCGACGTTCTTGAGATAGACGGGACGACCGCCTGCAACGTTGACGACCAAGTCGTTGAGTTCGTCGACACCTTGAATAAAGGTTCCTGTTTCCACCGCGAACAACTTGTCTTGCTGTTCAAACTCGCCATTGCGGACGGTTACGTTGCTGACTTGTAACGCCCTTGCGACTTGCAGCGGCGATGTCCTGTGGGCCGCGAGTCTCTGGGCGTCAAGGTTCACGTAGATCCGCCGCGGCCGACCGCCGAGGACTTCGACACGGTTCGTGTTGGGGATGGCTTGAAGCTCATGTTGGACTTCTTCGGCGATACGCCTCAGATCATGATCGCCGTAACGCTCAGGGCGATCGGTCCACAGCGTAGCAATCACAATGGGGACATCGTCCACTTCGATCGGCTTGACGACCCATGATTGAACCGACGGCGGGATTTGATCGGTCGACGAATTGACCTTGTTGTAGATCTTGACGAGCGAATCTTCTCGGTCCTCGCCCACGTGGAAGCGCACCGTCACAATGCATTGGCCGGTCTTTGACATCGAATAGACATATTCAACGCCATCGATTTGGTAGAGCAGCTTTTCGAGTCGATCGGTCACTTGTCTTTCGACTTCTTCGGCGGACAACCCCGGAGCCGAAACGAACAAATCCGCCATCGGCACAACAATTTGGGGTTCTTCTTCGCGAGGCGTCAAATACAAGGATGCTGCGCCAAGCATTAAGGAAACGACGGTGATCAGGATCGCGACATCACCTCGGAGAAAAATCTCAACCAGTCGTGTCAGAAAATTCGATTGCTCGTCTCGTTCCATTGCTCTTGTTCCTAACACCACGGGTGGACCGCATCGGCATTGCCACTTCGAAAGTCTCTGCGAGGACTCGCTACATCTGCGGTGTCTGCTGCAGCATCACTTTTTCGCCCGCTTTTAATCCGCTCAGCACTTCGTGGCGGCCCGGCATTCCCATTTGACCGCTCTTGATCAGCCGTCGTTCGATCGTGTCGTCGGGCAAGACCACATCGACGAACTCCAATTGCCCGACGCGGATCACCGCGTCGTCAGCGAGGCACAGATGGCGGCGTTCGCCCGCGGGGATTCGCAATCGTCCAAACATCCCTTCGTACAGATCATTGGACTTCGGCAAACTCGCTTTGACCAAGAACGACCGACTTGGCGCATCCGCTTGCGGTACGATTTCATCGATCGTTGCGTCATATTCTTTGTCGAGCGCATCGACAAAGACTTTCAGCTGGTCGCCGATCCTCAGCTTCACAGCCAAATGCTCCATCACGGGTGCTTCCAGCCGTAACGAGGTTGCATCATATAGAACCAAAATCGGCTCGCCCGGCTTGGCAATGTCGCCGGGCTCGGCAAACCGATCGACAATGCGACCGTTCTTGGCCGTGATGATTTTCGTGTAGGAGATCATCACAGCCGCCTCGGAAACGGCTTGGCGTGCACGGTTTTCCTCGGCTTGAGCCACCTGCAAGTCCCGCGTCGCCATTTCTTTATCGGATGGCGAGGCCGCATTCTGCTGCATCAACAAATGAACACGGTCGAAATTTCGCTGAGCCTGGGCACGGTGCGCGGTCGCACCTTCGAGTGCCTGCTTGGCTTGATCCAACCGCGTCTGGTACTCCTTGCCGTCGAGCCGGATCAGTTCTTGGCCGGCGGTGACTTCGTCACCCGCGGTCACGTTGATCCTTTCGATGGTTGCCAACAACTTCGATGAGACAACGGTGCGGCTGGACGCTTTCAAGGTCCCAATCGCCTCTTCGATGTACTCCTTGCGAATTTCGTGAACGACGTCGGTCGGTTGGTCGGAGGCCACCGCGACACCACGATCGTTCCATCCGGGCGACGTCTTTTCAACAAACATCCCTGACAACCACGCGATGGTAAGCACCAAGACGGTTATCCCACAAACGATGCCAACAAGCCGACCGGCGAGGGAAAACAACTTGCGAGGGAATCGAGATTTCATCGGAGCGGCTCGTGAAGACGCAAAAAAGAGGTTTCGAAGCTGTCAGCTTACGGAAAGACCGTCGAACGTTCCACCAAAATTCTCATTGGAGGGGGGCCGCTAAGGGAGTGGGACGTAGGCATAGCCGTCCGCTTGTAGATTCACCAAGGCGGTCAGTGCGGACACGGCAACATCGGCGAACACCAACACCTCCTCTGGCTTGGCTCCCGCCTTGATCAACGATTGCCCGCAAACATAAAACTCGACTCCGGACTCATGCAGGGCCCGCAAGACTTCGAAGTTGGGGTTGCCATCGGTATCGAAACGCTCGCCGTAGGCATCGCTGTTGAGCGCCATCAAAACGGCATCGCCATGCAGCACGACGACAAAGCTGGCCGTTGCGTTCTTTTCGCCTGCAGCGCTATAGATGTTGACGAATCTCGCGACCGTTTCGATGGATCGGTTGGGGAGTTCCGGCGCCCCACCGCCGGTCAGATCGACCAGGATCTTGCTGCCGGAGCGCGGTTGCGCTGCCGCGGTCGGTAACGGCACGACGGCGCCAAAGTTTTCGATCCGTCGACGTGGCGCTTCGTTTCCGACCACCCGGGATGGTGGCGCAGCGGAGCTGGGCTGCTCCGGAACCGGGTGGTTCTTCATCGCTTCGTCGAACCCACGACCCCCTTGCGCCAAAAGCGAATTGGGGAGCGTGCAGACCAACGCGATCATCAAAACGACACGATACGGACGACTCATCATAAAACCTTCAACCCATACGGCGACGACAAAAAAAGCTGAACGGCCTGGCGGAGGCCGTGATCCTGGGGAGGACGTTATTTTACTGCACACGCCTGAACTTCCGTGCCCGCTTGGTTCCATGGCATCTTAGCCAGCATCATTCCCAACATGCAGCTGTCGGTGATTCCAGCGAAGGCCAATCCAGCCCCCATCATGGCCGCGATGACTGCAAAATACGGGTTGACCGCTACCGCGAGGACGCCACTGATTAACACGATCACACCGACCGCGATTCGTGTTTGTCGCTCGAGTGACATAGTTTGTTTTCCACGCACCACAGGCAATCCTGCGCTGTCCCATGCCGACGTGCCGCCCTCAACATTGACCACGTTGTTGTACCCGGCCTGAATGAATTGTTGGCATGCCTTCGTCGCTCGTCCACCCGATCGACAGATGACGTAGAGGGGGGCATCCGCTTGTCCCGATCGGTTTTTCATGATCGCATCGGGATCGAGTGCATCGAGTGGAAGGTTGCGGGCGGACTCCGCGTGGATACCTCGAAACTCGGCTGGCGTCCGAACATCGATCAATTCAATGCTTTCTTTTGCTTCGAGTGCCGCTAAATCTCGTACGCTGATGGTTTGGACTTCGCTCATGATTCTTGTTACTCCTAAGGGATTGGATCGTGAAATTATATAGTCGTTATGTCGCTAGGCGACGAGGTGTTGTTCGAAAAAAGGGGGCCGGGTGGGCTCAGTGGTCTTGGGGCAGCGAGCCAATGTAGCGATTTTCGATGCATTTCATCAGACTGGCAAGATGGGGTTCCGCAACGCGGTAAAACACCTTGCGTCCTTCACGCTGGCTGTCAAAGAACCCGCAACGCTGCATCAGCCGAAGGTGTTCGGACGCCACGTTATCGGGAATCCCGCAGTCGTCGGCTAGTTCGCCCACGCTGTATCGGCGATGCAGTAGCAACTGAACGATCCGCAATCGTACCGGATGAGCGAGCGTCTTGAGGCATTCTGCCGCAGGCGAGAACTCTTTCGTCCCCCCCGGTGGCGAGGTCCGAAGATCGGAAGCTCCGCCCGGACTACCTGACCGCATTCGTGTTTGCCTCGGATTCACTACCACCGCCTCCTTTGTTTATATTAATATATCGCGAACTCGCGAGGTGTCAATGAGAGATTGTTCGAATTTTTTCATCGTTCGCTCGATCTTCCCAAGTCCGCGACATACGCGCTGAGCGAACACTCCATCCGTACTTTTCGGTACAATTCGGTTGCCCAGTGAAACGTTGCCCAGCGAAACGGAGCGGCGTTTTGCTTCGGAGCTGCCACAACAGAGAGGGCCCGTAGGATGCATTGCCTGTTGATCGAGCCCTATTACGGTGGCAGCCATCGGGCGTTTGCCGACAGCATCGTTCGTCGCAGTCGTCACGATTGGTCGGTGCTTCGCGGTAAACCCGTCCATTGGAAGTGGCGCATGCGGTCCTCGGCGCTGGACCTTGCGGTTGCCGCTGACCGAATGGTTGACCAGCGGCAAGGTGACGGCGAACCGCCCTTTGATGTGGTCGCTTGTTCGTCGATGTTGGATCTGCCTTCGTGGCGAGGGCTCGTGCGATCACCGCAGTTGTTCAGCGCGGTGAGCATCATCTATTTCCATGAAAACCAATGGATGTACCCCTTGTCCCCCGAAGCCCGTCACGATCTTCATTATGGCTACACCAACTTGTTGAGCATGTTCGCGGCGGATCGTTGCTATTTCAATTCTCGCTACCATTGCGATGGCTTCCTTGAAGCGGCGGAGTCGATGGTGCGCCGCATGCCGGATTCACTTTCGATCCACGATTTTGCGAGGTTGCGACGCAAATCCGAGGTGATTCCGCCGGGCTTTGAGCCAATCCCCTGCACTCGAGGTGCTGAGCATCGGGCGTCTGGGGAAGCCTTTGCGGGGCACCCTCGGATCGGCTGGGTAGCACGATGGGAGCACGACAAACGGCCGGATCAATTTTATGAGTTGCTGCAGCGGCTGCAGGATCGTGGCATCGATTTTCGGCTGGTGCTACTCGGACAGCGATCGGCGGAAACGCCTGCGGCCCTGCGTCGTGTTCGGCAAGCATTCGGGGCGAGGATTCTTGTCGATGGGTTTGCGGAATCGACGGCCGAGTATCATGAGTCGCTTCGCCAGATCGATTTTATTGTGTCGACCGCGGAGCACGAGTTTTTTGGGATCGCGGTTTGTGAAGCGATCGATGCTGGCGCCATTCCGATTCTTCCCGATCGGCTTAGCTATCCCGAGTTGGTTAGCGACCGTTTTCGCTACAGCAGCTTGGACGATGCGGTCGAACGGATTGCCCAATTAACGGATCCACAGCGACTTCGTGAGGCATCGTTCCAGGCGAGATCGGAGATCCAGCAATTGGCGGCCGAGAAATCAATCGCGAGGTTTGACGATGCGATGGAAAGATTGTTTGCATCGTCCTGATGGTGAGCGGGCCTCCATGGCGGAGGCATCAGGGTGAGGTCAAAAAAACAGCGGCCAATCTGAAAAGACGGACCGCTGATTGGGAATCGTTCACGCAACCAACTTGTTGAGTTCCGTTGCGGGAGAAGTTCAAACGAAACTAGCTACCTTGAGCAGCGGCTTGCGCTTCTTTCTGAGCTTGTTCCATGGCTCCAGGAGGCGTTTCGTATTGCTCATACTCGTCGGGGTCGGCAACAACGCCGGCCTTCTTTTCACCGCAGCCGATTACGGCGGTAAGGAGCATCAATGCAAGTAAGGAAGTGAGGTACTTCATCGGTGGGAAAATCCTAAACATAAGCTGTTGAAACCTCAGCCCGTCTGAAGGGCAAACGGGCTGAGGGAGAATACATGAAGTCGAATGTCAGACAGCGATCCTATAGATCGCCCGTGCTGGCCGTTTCCTTCGAAGAACGCGTACCGAGAGCACCCCACAAACCGTAGGGACTCTTGGAGCCTGGTCGGCTGAGGCCGGTTCCGTCCCATTTTACCGGGTCGGCGTCTTGGTTGCCGGCTTCGATCGAATCGGTGATGAACTTCACCGCCCCGTCACCCATCGCGACATGACAACCGCCTTGATGGCGGCTGCTGGCCGAGTAGATGCCCCCATCACGATGGGGGAACCAGTCGCCGGTGTTGAAGGCACACGATGCCGAGTTCGGAGGCCCAATCGTGGTGAAGCCGGTGTCGTTGATGTAACCGCTGTGCCAGCGGAAACCGCGACCATATCGCAGGGTCCAGCCTGTGCCCGAATTGCAATTCAAGTCCGCCGTGTCGTTCCAATTGGTGGGACGGAGCGGGTCTTTCCAAGCTTGAACCGTCGGAGCGTAATCCAAACGGCAGGCACCGTCATTGAGCGCGTTCGTTCGAACGTCCTGGTCATTCAAGTCGGTTGCGTGTTCGCCACACATCACGGTGTTGGCCAAACCATCAAGAACATCTCGGAATCGCGTCGGAGTACGTCCAATGAACATACCACGCGTCGCAGCGGGTGAACGCTCTGCGGGCCAGCCCTTTCGAGCGGTCATGTCCCATTCCCACGTGCCTTGCATTTGGTAGTCATGAGCATCGCCCATGCATGCACCGTAATTGCTTCGGCCGTGTGCGGGAGCCCCGGTACCGGGGTCACTTGGGCAGCGAAAACCAGGAACCTCGGTCAACCAAGGCTCGTAATTGTTACCCGCGTCGGAGTCCGCTGCGTAACCGAACGGACCGATGTCGACGATGCCGTCACCGTTGTTGTCGCGAGGATTGGAGATTTGTTCCCAAAGAGGTTGTTGTTCGACGAAGGGAAGCAGAGCCACCAAGAAACTGTTGGTTCCCATGCAGTTCATGTCGAGGCGTTGCACTTGCCACTGGTCGCCAGGAGGCGCTTGTTCGTGCAGCCAAAGCGGCGAACGGTGAGGACCGGACAGCTCCTGTGGCAGTTGGTTAAAAGCGGAATGGTAATTGTGAATTGCCAAGCCAAGCTGCTTGACATTGTTGCTGCAACTCATACGGCGAGCCGCTTCACGAGCTGCCTGGACCGCAGGCAACAATAGCCCCACAAGCACCCCGATGATCGCGATCACCACCAAGAGCTCGACAAGGGTGAAGCCAAGACGATTCTGGCTTCCAGGATTTGATTTCATCATTGCCTCTTTAAGAGAAGTAGGAAAGAATGCACTTCGGAGAAGATGCTGAGCGAGAAACGCAACCACGCGACGCAGGTGGACCAAACAGCGGCCCCAATCAACCCTTTGAACGGGATTGAGGCGCAGATGTTCCCCTTATTCTTGCTTATTTTAGAAAAAGAAACCACTGAAATCAATGAGCAGACGTTACAAATTGTTACGGAATCGTTAAATGCCCTGGTTATCGGGGGGCTTGTCGTTATTAAAAACCTATCCGAAAAGGGGTCTGACCCTCTCTTGGTCTGAGCGTATCGGTAGCGAATCCATTGGAAAACAACGAGTTTTTGAGCAATCGAAACGTCGGTCGACAAAGGGTCAGACCCCTTTTCGGAGAGGTTCTAAGTGGCTGACAATAAGCGTTTACGGACCTCTCGCCACCCCCTCTGTGGAGCGGATTGGGGTAGTGTGATGGGAATCCTGCCTGCGCAGCGCTCGTTGTACCCCACATCCTAATCCGGTGAAATTGTTTTGGCTCCTGGTCCGAATGTGTTCCATGCGTTGGACAGGTCGTGGCAGTTTTTAAGTTGTTGATTGAAAGAGACTTACAAGATTTACCTCTCCCTCTGGGAGAGGTCGAGCCTAAGCGAGGGAGAGGGAAAACGGGCTGCGATGACAACATGAAATTCCAGCACGGTTTCTACTTGGGCCATCAGAGCTCGGATAGAAGAATGGGGAACCGGATCGTTTAAACGCAAACTCAATCAACAACCACCCCAACACAACAGTCACTTGACAGCAGCAAACATTTCATAGAAGTGGACGAGGCCACGAGTCCTGCAACACGGGACTGGTGGCCTCGTCCACTACCAAAGTCGTCACTTGTTGTTCACGCGATGCTTAAAACGACTCGTGTTCCGTTCGAGTAATGATCTCGTCTTGAAGCGCTTTCGAAAGATCACAAAAGTAGTCGCTGTAACCAGCAACTCGCACAATCAGATCCCGATACCGATCGGGGTCGGCTTGGGCTTCGCGAAGCTTCGCGGCGCTGACGACATTGAACTGGACATGGTGGCTGTCCAGCTTGAAGTAACTGCGGATCAAATGGGACATGTGATTGATCCCCTCGTCGCCTTTGAGCAGCTGCGGCGTGAACTTGATGTTCAAGAGCGTTCCACCCGTTTTCACATGATCCATTTTCGCAGCGGATTTCAGCACGGCCGTTGGGCCATTGCGATCGGCACCCTGCACCGGAGAAATCCCCTCCGATAGCGGCATGCCTGCTTGCCGACCGTCCGCGGTTGCACCGGTGACCGTACCAAAATAGACGTGGCAAGTCGTGGGCAGCATGTCGATGTGGTATTCGCCCCCTTTGGTATTGGGCCGGCCCTCGACCGCGTCAAAGAACGCATTGAAGCAACGGACCATCAACTCGTCCGCAGCCGCATCGTCATTGCCATACTTGGGGGTTTTGTTCAACAAGCTCTGTCGCAATCGTTCGTTTGATTGGAAGTCGCTGTCGATCGCCGTAAGCAATTCATCGAGCTTCACCGTGTTTTCTCTGTACACGTGATGTTGGATCGCCGAGAAGCTATCACTCAGGCTTCCAATGCCAACCCCTTGAATGTAGTTGGTGTTGTAACGCGCTCCGCCCGCGTTGTAGTCTTTGCCGTTGCGAATGCAGTCATCGGTGATGATCGATAAGAAAGGGGCCGGAGCATTTTGCGCATACATTTGTTCAAAGACATGATTTCCGGTCAACTTCAGATCCACGAAGTGTTGCACTTGTTGACGCCACGCCTCGAACAATTCATCGAACGACGCAAAGCTCCGAGGATCACCCGTTTGCGGGCCCAACTGTTTTCCCGTGCGAGGGTCGATGCCGTTGTGAAGCGTCAGTTCAAGGACTTTGACGAGATTGAAATACCCGGTCAAGATGTAAGCTTCTTTGCCAAACGCGCCCGATTCGACGCATCCGCTGGTGCCGCCCTCGCGAGCGTCTTCCACACGTTTTCCTTGTCGCAGCAACTGTTCCACGACGCCATCGGCATTGAACACCGATGGAAAGCCGTAGCCCTGGCGAATCACCCTGGCAGCTGCCTTCACAAACCGATCAGGGTTCTTACGCGAAAGTTGGATATTGTTGCTCGGCTGCAACAGATGCATTTCATCGATCACTTCAAGCAGCAGGTACGACACCTCGTTCACGGCGTCCGAACCATCACGGCGGAGCCCACCGATATTGATATTCGCAAAGTCGGTGTAGGTACCACTTTCCGCCGCCGTCACGCCCACCTTGGGAGGCGCGGGATGATTATTGAATTTGATCCACCAACATTCCAGGAGCTCTTTTGCCGATTCACGAGTAAGCGTTCCATCGGCCGTTTCCTTCTCGTAAAACGGTCCAAGATGGTGGTCGAGGTGTCCCGGGTTGAACGAATCCCATCCATTCAGCTCGGTGATCACTCCAAGATGATAGAACCAGTACGCTTGCAGTGCTTCACGAAACGTTCGCGGTCGGTTGGCTGGCACACGATCGCAGGTGGCTGCGATCTGTTCGAGCTCCACTCTTCGCAGCGGATCCTCGGTTGCGGATGCCATGGTTCGGGCAAGCTCCGCATGCCGCTGGGCAAAACGAATGGCCGCATCCGCCGCGATCGTCATGGCCCACAATTGTTCCCGCTTTTGAAACGCGTGGGCATCATGGATGAAGTCAAGGCAGGCGATCGATTCAGCGATTTCCTGCTTAAAATCGAGCAATCCTTTTTGATAGATTTTTCCATCTGCAACCGTATGCCCCGGAGCACGTTGCTCCATGAACTCCGTGAACACGCCTGCTTCATAGGCATCGTGCCACGACGGTGGCAATAACGGGAAGACGCGGTCACGAATCGACCGACCACGCCAATAGGGAATCACTTCGGCTTCGTAGGCGGCGATCACTCGATCGGGGACGTCGTAGCTGGTTTTTTCGCGGATGTTGAGAATTTCCAAGTCTTCGATGCTGTGGCAGGTCAATTCAGGGAACGTTGGCGTGACCGCAGGACGCGGTCCCCGTTCGCCCACAATCAACTCGTCTTCTCCGATGAAGATCGTCTTGTGCTCACAGAGGTACTGAAAGGACATCGCTCGCAGAACTGGCACCGAGTGCTTGCCCTCGTGCTCCCTGTAGAACTGAGTCAGTAGCTCGGCCCGTTCGGCCGAAATCGACGGCTTCGTTTCGACGCTTCGCTGCCTCAGTCGGCAAACTCGTTCCTTCATCATCGTGAGCCTCCGATGGTGACGTCGAGACCAAGCAAGCGGAACCGTTCCGCAGCCGTTTCGGTCTGTTCTTGCGTCGGTGGTGAAATCTCTTGCATCAAATTGCTTGTCCCAAGTCGTCGGTGTTTGTCGCTCCCCGTGTTGTGGTACGGAAGCAGGAAAACCGGATAGGTTTTGCTCAAACCCGCCACAAAGGCGGCCGTCGCGTCAAGATTACTCCGATCGTCATTCACGCTGGGGATCAAAGGAATGCGTATCCAAACCTCCGACCCATAATCGCTGATCGCCTTCAGATTTTCCAGGATCGGCTGGTTGCTGACGCCAACGTGCTGGCGGTGCAGGCGATCATCCATATGCTTCAGATCATAAAGAAAGAGATCCGTCCGCGCTGCGACCGACATCATGATTTTGCGTGGCGTAAAGCCCGAGGTATCGACCGTGCGGTGGTAGCCTTGCTCTTCACACGCCTCCAAACAGGCAAGTAAAAATCCCGAATTGCGACTTGGCGTCGTGGGCTCGCCACCAGAAAAGGTGACACCTCCGCCCGATTCCTCATAAAAAACGCGATCCTTATCGACTTGAGCCATCAACTCGTCGACGGTGTAGGTGTCCCCAATCCACTTTCGAGCACCTGCAGGACATGTTTCCGTACAGGTACCACAAATCGTGCACCGCGACAAATCGCCGCGGCCTTGCGGGTTCCAATCAAGTGGTTCGGCGATCTTTTCAGGACAAGTTTCCAGACACGCTTCGCAACCAATGCACCGATCCGGCAGAAAGCCGATCACTGGTTTCGCATCCTGGCTTTCGGGATTATGACACCACGGACACTGCAGCGGACAGCCTTTCAGGAACACGGTTGTACGGATTCCGGGCCCATCATGAATCGAAAAACGTTGAATGTTGAAAACGACACCGGGGTCCATCGGACCGCCCCAAAACGAGAAACCAAGATCACAAAAGACTCTAGGGTTGAACCTCATCGAGAGTGCCCTGATCATACAGCAAACAGCTCTCCCGTCGCTGCTTGAACTGATCGATTTCTTTTTGGGACAAGACCATGACCTGGTCGAGCGGTTCCAAACGATCGCTTCCCGATGCCCAATCGTAACAACCGCTCCGGGGATTTGATCCGCTGCGATCGCCTTGTCGACGAGTGCATCGATTTCAACAAGCGAGTCTACAATCGCCCCTAGCGAGTGCTCGACGGAACCATCGGTCGTCGCCGCCTGCAAATACGGCTGTGACATCCCAACACGACCGAACAGACCAAGGAGCAATAAAACGACGAGTGGTTCACGATAAGCATGCACGAAAAATTCTTTCACAGGAGTGACGTATGATCTTGCGTCGTAGCGTACATGAAGCATTTCTCGTTTGCGATCTTATTCCTGATGGCCGCTCGCCCTTATCGGCTGGGTTCGATCCCAATCGACTCCGCCGCGGAACGGTGAAGCGCCGCTCGCATTTCCGAATTGTCACTGTTCGGCAAATCGGTTCGCTGGATCATCAAGATGGAAATCGTTTTGGTTTTTGGATCGACCCAACCCTGAGTGCCGAACGCACCACCGTGGCCAAAGGTTCCCGGCGACAACATCTCGGACACACCTTGCGGATCGCGAATGATGCACCACCCGAGTCCCCAGCAGTTACCCGGTGTAAATCCGGTTTCCAAGTCAGCCGTTTGAGGCGACGTCATCTGCTCAATCGATTCCTTGGTTAACAGTCGCGTGCCACGGAATTGACCTTGATTGAGAATCATCTGATAGAACGCGAACAGATCACGAGCAGTGGAGTACAGTCCGCCCGAGGGATTCGGACCTTGCGTTCGAGGCCAATTGGGGTCAGACGAGAGATTCGTAATGCGGTTGTCTTCGACCGCCTGCAATTTTCGTTCATCGCTAAGGCGGTACTGCGTTGCGATCCGTCGCTGCTGTTTCGACTCCGGATAGAAGGTGGTGTTCTTCATTCCCAGGGGGTCGAAGATCCGCTTCTGCAGAAAAGCCTCGAAAGGTTGTTCCGAAACAATCTCCACGATCCTTGCGGCGACGTTCAACCCGGGGCTGTATTTCCATTTGCTGCCGGGTTCAAAGGCGAGGGGTCGTTGTGATAATTCGTCAACCGCTTCCCTGAGTGAATCGCTAAAACTTTGCGTGCCATGGAGTCCCGAGGTGTGAGTCAGACAATCGCGAAGCGTGATTTGTCGCTGTGGCGATTCACCGTTACTAAGTTTGACGGAGGCGAAAGCAGGAATGAACTTGCTGACCTCGTCATCAAGGTCAAGTTTGCCTTCCTCAACCAACATCATCACTGCTGTGGAGGTAATCGGTTTGGTCATCGACGCGATCGAAAATAGGGTCTGTCGTGTCATCGGTTTTCCCGAGTCAAGATCGGCATGACCCACCGCACCATAATGAACAATTTTGCGATCATGCCCAACCAGCGTTACGGCGCCCGACAGATCGCCCGAATCAACAAATGCCTGCATGGCTTGGTCAATCGCCTCAACAGCAGGCGCTGACCTCTTGGCTGTGACGTCGTCTGCGTACCCCACGGATAAAGTGAAGCAAGAAAACACCAAGAGCATGGCCGTTAAACGCGAGCAGCGTAGCATCAGGAAACTCCAAAATGGGACAGCGGGAACCGTGCGGATTGGCACGGACCTGCCCAATATAGTGAATCGCAATACGGGCGCGCGGTAGCCAACCGAGGACAGCGCTGCGAGGCAACTGCCGTGGCAACCGAAAAAAGGATACGGTACAAAAGCACACGCTCGTGGGAGACTAGAGCCCACAAATAAACGATTTATCCTTGCAATTGCTACGACCGAACTCCACCATAAGGGGGACATACAAACTACTCGAATAGCTGCAGCGACTTCCGGTTTTTCCGGAAGTATTAAATCGTGCGCAGCTAGTAACACCCGTGAGACCGATGCTATGTTGCCAAATTGGTGTGGCAAAACGTCACTGCTTGCAAGACAAAACGCCAAACGTCAAAGGGCCGCATCCGAGCGACGACGAAAACGGCGGAGCCTATTTGAACAGCTTGAACCGCGGCGATTATTGGCAACAGATGTCGCCGGAGTAATCGACGAGGACGAAACCTGGTCGGGGACAATCCGGGTGACCAGTAACGTAACCGTTGCCCAAAACGCGACGCTGTCGATCGATCCGGGGACCGTGATCAAGTTTGAACAAGGCCATTGGCTCTACTCGGTCGGGACACTTGATGCGATCGGCACCATGGCCGAGCCCGTTGTGTTTACCTCCGTCCAAGATGACAGCGTTGGCGAAGATTTGACCGATGGGATCGACAGCGTTCCTGTTCCGGGCCAATGGGAATCACTTTACCTCGATAGCGACGCAGCACGACTGACGCACGTTGAGGTCCGCTACGCAGGTTCGACTTCGGGTCCCAACAATGGCAATAGCGTCGGCGCGGTTGAAATTCGCAGCGGTGCGTCTCCGCAACTATCCGATGTGTTGATTCGCGATAGCAATTTTGTTGGCATCGATATCGAATCGGGAAAACCGTCACTGAAGAACCTACAGATCACCCGAAGTGATTCCGCAGCGATCCGACAGGCATTTCCGGCCGAACCAACGTACGACAACGTGACCGCAAACAGCAATCTCGGAGGCAATCATGTTCAATTGGCTGGAGGAACGATCACAACCGACCGTATCTGGGACTTTGCTGGTTTGCCGGTTCACTTGACGAACAATATTGTCGTGAGTCAGGCAGACGGTGTTCCGGCCACATTGACCGTAGTTCCCGGCAGCGTGATCAAGGTTGCACACGCTCAATACATCAGTGCCAATCCAGGAATTTTGAAAGCGGAAGGGACCGTTGACGCTCCGATCGTTTTCACCTCGACGCATGATGACACCGTTGGCGGTGATTCCAATGCGAATAGCGATGCGACGCTGCCAACGCCGGGCAATTGGGAATCAATCTATCTTGTCTCCGACGAATCGGTTCTGGCCAACGTCGAAGTCCGCTACGCCGGTTCGACCTCGGGCCCCAATAATGGCGACAGCCTCGGTGCGGTTGAAATCAATGCCAGTCCATCGCTCAGTCATGTTCGCATCTCCAACAGCGACTTCATCGGAATCGATATTGAGTCGGGAACTCCAACATTTCAAGACGTCTTGATCACCGACAGCGATGCGTTCCCGATTCGCCAAGCCTTCGCTGCCGATCCAACCTATGACGGCGTCACTGCCCGCAACAACGCGGGCGGCGATCATGTGCAACTGGCTGGTGGAGTCCTGAGAACGGATCGTACTTGGGACTTTGACGGTTTGCCGATTCACTTGACCAACGACGTGATTATCAGCCAAGACGCTGGTACTCCTGCGACGCTTTCGATTGTTCCCGGCAGCGTGATCAAAATCGCACACGCACAATATATCAGTGCCAATCCGGGAATTCTTTTGGCGTCGGGGACGGTCGATGCGCCGATCGTCTTCACATCGGTTCATGACGACACCGTTGCTGGCGATTCAAATGCCAATGGCGATGCGACCTCGCCAACACCGGGCAACTGGGAATCGATCTATCTATTTTCCGACGAATCGGTTCTTGCCAACGTCGAAGTCCGCTATGCCGGTTCGACCTCGGGTCCCAATAATGGTGACAGCCTCGGTGCGGTTGAAATCAATGCCAGTCCATCGCTCAGCAATGTTCGGATCTCTGACAGCGACTTCATCGGAATCGATATTGAGTCGGGAACTTCGACGTTTCAAAACGTCGTAATCACCAATAGCGATGCGTTCGCGATTCGCCAAGCCTTTGCTGCCGATCCAACCTACGACGGCGTCACGGCCCGCAACAACGCGGGCGGCGATCATGTGCAACTGGCTGGTGGAGCCCTGAGAACCGATCGCACTTGGGACTTTGGCGGTTTGCCGATTCACTTGACCAACGATGTGATTGTCAGCGAAGACGCTGGCACGCCTGCGACGCTTTCGATTGTTCCCGGCAGCGTGATCAAAATCGCACACGCTCAATACATCAGTGCCAACCCAGGAATTCTCAAGGCAACGGGGACGGTCGATGCGCCGATCGTTTTCACATCGGTTCATGACGACACCATCGGTGGCGATTCGAATGCTGACGGCGATGCGACTTCGCCAACACCGGGCAATTGGGAATCGATCTATCTGTGGTCCGACGAATCGGTTCTGGCCAACGTCGAAGTCCGCTATGCCGGTTCGACCTCGGGTCCCAATAACGGCAACAGTGTTGCGGCTATTGATATGCGTGAGGACGCCTCCGTGATCGACACAACGATCACTTCATCGAACAATCGTGGGGTGCGAATCCACGGCGGTGCCGATGTAGAGCTAACACGACTGCGAGTGATTGATGTTGATACGCAAGGCGTGCACATTGACGATGGCAATGCGACCCTCACCGATTCCGATTTCTTTGGTGGTGTCGAAGGTGTCTTGATCGACAACGGATCGACTGCAACGGTAACGGGTAGCAGCTTTGTGGGTCAAACCTCGTTCGGCGCCAGAAATCTCGGTACGGATCGAACCAATGCGATATTCACCGGAAACTACTGGGGGCATCCGGGTGGTCCACACGATCCGTCGGGTACTGACGGATTCGTCAACGACAATCCGCTTGGCACACCGGTTAGCAATTTTGTTGATTACGGCGCGTTTCTGTCGGTACCGCCGCGTCCGGTGGGGCCACGCGCCCTCGAGCTACAGAAACTCGCTCCGATCCCCACCCCAATTCACCATCGCTATGAGGCTGACGAATCGGTACTCGATGAGCACGGGTCTCGAAACGGAACCCTCGTCGGCGATGCCGGATTCGAGACCGGACGTGTTGTGGGTTCTTCGTTCGCGCTCGACGGTGATGGCGACTACGTGAACCTGGGCAACTGGGCTCCTGCGAGCGAGTGGACCGTTGCGGCATGGGTCAACCCGACCGACGCCAGCGGTTCAGCGGGGATCGTGGGGACGCGGGCGGAATTTCGAGACTGGGCCATCGAAATTGTCGAGGGAAAATTTGCCGCGATCGTGAAAGGCCAAATTCTCGATAGTGGCGTGACGGCCGTGCAGGGTGTTTGGACCCATGTGGCGGCAACACTGCGCGACAACATCTGCTACCTCTTCACGGATGGTGTCCTACGAGCCAGTCTCGATATCGGTACGCCTTACGCTCCCTCGACCGCCGGCGTTCGTATCGGTAGTTCGACATTCAATAATGCGGGATTCTTTTCAGGTCGCATCGACGAGGTTTCGATCATCGATCGTGGCGTCAGCGATGCCGAGATGGTTGCTCTTCGTGACCAGGGAACGATCGATCTGGGCCAAGGTCAGGATCGATTGCTGGTCGTGTTTGATTCGCCAATCATCGCCGATTCGATCGATGTCAGCGACTTCTCTCTGTCGGGGCCAAGCACCACTTCGGTCCAATCGGTTCGCCCCATCAGTGACCGGGCGTTCGAGGTGACCTTGTCAGGCGTCATCCATAACGCAGGCAGCTACACGTTGTCGGTCGGTCCGGAGATTCTTGGTTCTTCTGGTACGGCGATGGACCAAGATCAAGATGGCACCGCCGGCGAACCTTCCGACGATCTCTTCCACGGATCGTTCATCGTCGACAAGGCCGGGCCGCGAATCGTTTCGCAAACACCGGCCGATACCACTTCGTCGGTACTGTCCTCGCTCACCGTGACCTTCAACGAACCGATCGATCCCGCGACACTGACTCCTGCATCGGTGGAATTGATCAGTCCAGCGGTTCGAGCTGCACTTGATGCGTTTGCCCCGTTGTCATTGACGGATGGTTTCGCTGTCACGGCAGTTCGTGCAGCCGAGTCGTTCAGCGATCTTGCCGGCGCGTTGGCTGTGCTGGACGATAGTGAGAACCAAGCCGAAACCCTGTTCGATAACCCCCCGGTCATCAACTATGGCCCCCAAGGATCAAATTTTGACAACAATCGGTTGAACCCGTTAGATGGACCAGGGGATGACAACTATTTCGCTTTGGAAGCGACCGCAACTTTGGTCGTCCCCAAGGCGGGTCCGTGGACCTTCGCGATCGGCAGCGACGACGGATACCGTCTAGAAATCGGTGATTTTTCCGCCGAATATTCCGCCGGGCGTGCTTTTTCAACCGATTTGGTTACGTTCGATTTTCCTGTCGCCGGCGAGTACCCGCTGAATTTCGTGTTCTATGAGCTGACCGGCACATCGGGATTTGAACTGTCCGTCGCCCAGGGAACGAAGACGGCATTTGATGATGATTTCTATCTGGTCGGCGATGATGCGGAATTCAACAACGGCATTCCAACGCTCGGCGTCGAATCGATCGACGATACCGGCACCACGTTTCGGTTGACGTTTCCCCCTCAACCGATCGATGGCGACTATGAACTTCGCATTCAGCCAACGGCCAAAGACGTTTCAGGTAACCTGCACGATCAGAACGCAAACGGCGTTGGCGGTGAAACGGACGATGTTTACCTCAGCACTATCAGCGTCGATCGACAACCGCTACGGATCGTATCCCAGTCACCTACGGGGACGAAAGTCGGCGCGTTGGAGTCCTTGGAAGTCACCTTCAACGTCCCTATTGATCAAGGCAGCTTTTCCACAAGCGACGTGCGTGTTGTCGGTCCAGCCGGACGCGTGGCCGCAAACAGCGTCGAGCGGATTACCGACACGAGGTATCGTATCAACTTGACTCGTTCGACAGCCGATGGGAATTACGAAATCATCGTTGGACCCGGCATCACGGATGTTGGCGGCACTTTCATGGACAGCGATGGCGACGCGATCCCCGGCGAAATTGACGACCGCTACGAGAGCACTCTAACCTTGGCCGGCGCCGGTCCGGTCGTCACCGACTTTGTACCTGTCGGTACAATCCCCGCCCCACTCGCGTCCGTTGGTGTTACCTTCTCCGAAGCGCTCGACGCCAACACATTCGGTGTCGCCGATATCACACTCTCCGGTCCGGATGGAGTCATCCCCATCACAGGCATCACGTCGGATGACGCCTTGACCTACACCCTTTCGTTCGCTGCCGTCACCAGTGCCGGTGGCTACAGCATTGCGATCGGCCCCAATCTGACGGATGTTGCAGGCACCGCGATGGACCAAGACCAAGATGGCACGGCGGGTGAAGTCGGCGACGACGTTTTCACGTCGAGCTTCACTCTTGATTCGGGCGGCCCGAGGATTATGTCGTACACACCTGACTTTGTGACCAAACCCTATTTCTATGTCGATGTCACGTTTGACGAAGCGATCGATGTGTCGACGTTTACTCCGCAAGACGTTTCGTTGATCGGTCCCAACGGTGTGATCGCAGTCAACCAAGTCGTCGCGCGAGACAGCGACATGGTCCGCATTTCGTTCCCAACCCAGAGCACACTTGGCGAATACACGTTCACGATCGGTCCCAACATTTTGGATCCGTCCGGCAACGCAATGGACCAAGACGGCGACGGTACGTTCGGTGAAGTCGATGAAGATCGTTTCATCGCGACCGTCTCTTTTGCCACTCCTGATCTCACGATTGATTCGATTTCAGCGAACGACGCGGCTAAAAACGGGGAAAACGTCACTGTCGAGTGGGCGGTGACAAACATCGGCGATGCTGTGTCCGCAAATCCGTGGACTGACCGCGTGGTGCTGTCACAAGACGAAATCTACGGCAATGGCGACGATCGTTTGCTCGGCACCTTGGTTCACGACGAAGTGCTGCCGGTCGATGGAACCTACATCGGATCGATTGATGCGGCGATTCCCTTTGGCATCAGCGGCGAATACTTCATCATCGTTCGTACCGATTCTTCGAGCCAGATCTTCGAAAAAGTTGAAACAAACAATCGACTCGTTCGTCCGATCACCATCGAACTCGAAGATCCCCCCGCCGACTTGATTGTCGATGCGATTTCGGTGCCGACAAACGGATTCATTGGCGATTCGATCGACGTGACGTGGCGAGTCCGTAACGACGGCACAGCGACCACGACGGTCGACTCGTGGACCGATCGGTTGTACCTCAGTAGTGATACCGACTTTGGCGGCGATATCTTTCTTGGCAACGTCACCCATACTGGCGCGCTCGGATCGAACGCTTCCTACACGATGACCGCATCGTTGATCGTTCCCGCCTCGGTCGCGGCCGGCAACTATTTCGTCATCGTCCAAACCGATTCGTCGAACCGTGTTCAAGAACCGACGGCCGAAGGCAACAATACGACGTCGTCGAATTCCGCGATCACCATCGCCGTCGCGCCCTTACCCGATTTGGTTGCTAGCGGCGTGGCATTAACGGCAGGACAGACACCGATCAGTGGCGAAGAAGTGACGGTGAATTGGACGATCACCAACCGCGGCGACAAAACCGCCACGGCTGATTGGACCGATGCCGTCTATCTGTCGACCGACGATGTTTTTTCCACGGACGATGTGTTGCTCGGTAAATTGTCAACATCCGACGATATGGTGATCGACGCAACGCTTGCCCGATCGCTCACGGTCTCTCTTCCTGAAGCAATCAGCGGTCCGCATCACTTCATCGTGGTTCCCGATTCCGAGAACAGCGTGAATGAAGGGGATGGCGAAGCGACATCGGCGGTCGCGAGCGACCCGATCGAGATTTCGCTATTCCCGTACGCCGACTTAACGGTGACCGGGGTCACCGCACCGGAGTTGATCATCGGCGATCCGGTGGATTTGACGGTTTCGTGGACCGTGAAAAATGTGGGTGATGGACCCGGCCGCGTCAGCACGTGGACCGACCGCGTGGTCTTATCGACCGACGACGTTCTTGGCGATGCCGACGATATCGTTCTGGGCAGCTATACACACACCGGCATCGTCCCGGTCGATGCGGAATACTCTCGCACGGAAATCATCCCCTTAGCAGCTCGTACTCAAGGCCGTTTCACTCTGTTTGTTCAAACCGACGTGAACGACGCCGTCTTTGAACTCGCTGATGATGCACCGAATGTTGCCACACCGCCATCGTTCGTCGACGTTTCGCGAACAACCTACAGCGATTTGGTTGTCGATTCGGTCAGTACGACCGGTTCGCCATCCTCCGGGCAACCGCTCGACGTCAGCTGGACCGTCCGCAATAACGAAGCACGCGCCACCGGCACGACCGACCGAGATTCTTGGACCGACTACGTCTACCTATCCTCCGATCCGACCGGTGCGACAGGACTGCGATTGATCGGCAGTAGCACGCATGGCGGAGCACTATCAGCGGGCGCGGCGTACACGCGTACCGAAAGTTTTATCCTGCCGCGAGACACCGACGGCGAACATTACGTGTTTGTGCGAACCGGCGGACCTTTCGAATTCGTCTACAACTCGCTAGCACCACTCAGTGAAGACGGCGGCGGCAACCAAGCTCGCAGCGAAGCGATCGATGTCTTTTACATTCCGCCGCCCAATGCCGATCTTGTCGTGCAAAGTGTTTCGATCGGTGATGCGACCGAGTTTGTGGATGGCACCCAAGTGGAAGTCACCTGGACGATTGAGAATCAAGGCGAAACAACCGAGACCGGATGGCGTGACAAGCTGTATCTACAGTCCACAGGCGGCGGAGAGACGTACCCATTCGGTAAATACACGTTCGACGATCCGATCGACGCAGGTAAAACCGTCACACGGACCGAGATCGTCACGCTGCCGCGAACGACGGGCCAATTCCGCTTCTTTATCGATACGGATACGGATAAGAGCATCTTTGAAACGGACGATTTGCGGAACACCGGATTTAGCGACCCGTTCCAAATCAATCTACGCCCACGGCCTGATTTGCAAGTCACGGTAGAGAGCGATTACCCTGCCGCGATCACCGCTGGCACGATCCTTGATGTCCGTTTCAAGGTACGCAACCTCGGCACGGCCGATACACCCTCGGCCGGAAGCCGCTGGAAAGATCGCGTTTGGTTATCGTCATCGTCCAGCAGCACGTCCGGCGCGATTCTACTGGGCGAACTCGACAACGGTTCGGCTCTCGGTTTTCCGGGATCCGCCAACGGTTTGTCCACGGAATACGTGACCGAGGCAACCTTCTTGATCCCACGGGCGCTCTCGGGAAATTGGTTCATCCTGGTGCAAACCGATGCCAGGGGAGCCGTCGATGAATTTCCAAGCGAAAACAATAATCGTGACGCGAAAGCACTGGCGATCGATGCCAATCCCGTGCCGCCGCCCGACTTGGTCGTTGACTTTATCCAGGGGCCTGGCGATTCGTTTGATGATTCCTCGTTCACCGTTCGCTACGAAGTCGCCAACCGTGGTTCCGGTCCAACCGTTCCTGGATCGTGGACCGATCAAATTTGGCTAACGCTCGGCAAAGACGGCCCAAAGTCTTCTCGCGGTGACCGTTTGATCGGCACCTACGGACACAGCGGCGTGTTGGAAGTTGGCGAAAGCTATCTGGCGGAAACGACCGTGAATATCCCGGCTGGATTAACAGGACAGTATTTCTTAACGGTTTACGCCGATGGCTATGGCCGAGTCTATGAGGCAGCGTTCGAATCGAACGTGAACCCCGATGCACCAAACAACTTGGAAGGCAGCAATTTCGGCAGCACGCCGCTAAACGTACTGTTGACACCACCCGCCGATTTGCGAGTTGCCGAGGTGACCGTACCAACGGATGACAATGGTATCCCGCTGCCAATCGTTGGTGGCGCGAAGCTATCGCTGAGTTGGACCGTGGACAATATCGGTACCGTTGCGACCGATCGCGAAAGTTGGGCCGATGCGATCTATCTCTCCGATGACAGCATCTGGGATCCGTCTGACCAACTCGTCTTTGCACTGCCTCATGCCGGGCGTTTACAACCGAACCAATCCTATTCGCAAGCGGCCGAGTTTACGCTCCCCCCCACCGCCAGCAGTTCACACGTGTTGGTGCGAACGAATGTCGATCCACGCATTGCACTGACGCAAGAGGCAAAATTTCTCGATGAAGTTGCCGCGGTCTTGAAACGAGTCGAAGCGGCAACGGGGAAACCGCTCGGTGAAACGAAGATCAGCGATTTAAAGAAGTTTTCGCAAACCGAACTGCGGGCCATTCTCGCGGGTCCCACGAATACCTTGCAATTGGTTTACGAAGGACCCTTCGACGACAACAATGTCGGTTCTGCTGAATTGCCCGTCGATGACGCGCTGACGGACTTGGTTGTCGAAACCGTAACGGCAACGCCCCAGAGCCAATCGGGCGAACCGATCACGGTCAACTGGATCGTGCGAAACGAAGGCGACCATGCGACGGCTGCCGATACCGATTCGGTCCGACAATACATCTATCTATCGAAAGACCTCGTCTTCGATGCCAGCCGCGCGATCTTGGCCGGATCGAAAGTCCGAGTTCTGGACGATCCGATCGGCCCCGGCGAAACCTATTCCGATTCGATCGTCGTCGCCACGCCGCCGGGCAGCAGTGGCAAGTGGTATGCACACGTCTTTACCAACATCACGGTCAATCGCTACGGCCATCCCGTCTTGAACCGATGGAGCAAAGGCTCCTTTCCCGACTGGGTCGGCTACCTCGCCGATAAGCCTTGGGAAGACGGCAACAAGTCAAACAACTTCAAGGTGTCCAATGAAATCGCGGTCGAGTATGCCGAAGCCGATTTGACGATCAGCGACCTGGTTGCGGTCCCCGTCGATCCCGATAGTGGAAGTCTTCTGGACGTGTCCTTCACGGTTACCAATTCAGGCACCCGAGCCACTCGCGTCGATCGCTGGGCGGATCGCGTGTTCTTATCCACCGATACGTCGATCGATGCATACGACATTGAATTAGGCAACAACCAACAGCTCGAAACACTCGGGATTGGCGATAGCTATGATGTCAACTTCCAAGTCCGAATGCCCGACAACATCGGTGGCGACTTTTACTTGATTGCGTTTGCCGATTCGACATTCTCCTCGCGCAGCTACGGACGGCCGCTGCCCTATCCCCAATCGGCCGGGCCGACACGATTGGGCGCGGTCAACGACAAGGTATTGGAGTTTGAAGGCGAAGGTGACAATCAGGCAAGTCTGCTGTTGGACGTGCAATTCGTCCCCGCACCGGATCTGACGATTGATTCACTCACCAACACCACTCGAATCGACGTAGGAGAGGATTTTTCGTTTAGCTATGTCTACAGCAACGATGGTGGAGCCATTCCGTCCCGGCAAACACCGTACTACGATCGTGTCTACCTGTCGCGAGACCGATTCTTGGATGTATCGAGTGATCATTATGTCAAGCAAATAAAACGTACCGATGCTCTCGGTCCCAGCGAGACGGGCACGATTACCGAAACGGTTCGCGTGCCTCGTGGTTTGGTTGGCGACTATTACGTGATTGTTGCGACCGATGTGCCCGGCGCGTCGCGGCCCGACGGCGAGGTCCTGGAAACGGACGAAACCAACAACATCCGCGTTGCCGATACGCCGATGTTGATCGTCCAGCCACCACCGTCTGATTTGCAAGTCATCGATATCGCTGCGCCAAGCTCCGGTGGCGTGGGGGATGTGTTGACGGTTTCCTGGACGGTGGAAAACCGTGGCGATGTGCGAGCGCGAGCACGAATCGCTGATGCCGTCTACCTATCTGCGGATAACATTTGGGATGTTGGCGATCGGTTGCTGGGCCGAGTCGAAGCCAACTTCGTTCGCACCCTCGACCCGGGTGATACCTATACCGCATCGCTCGACTTTGAAATTCCGGTCGTTCTGCCCGACGATTACCAAATCATTGTCCGAACCGACATTTTTGACGACGTTATCGAGGGTGAGAACAATCGTAACAACGACCTGCCGTCTGCCGATTCGGTCGCAGTGACCGTGCCGCTCATTCGGCTCGATATCCCGCTCGAAGATCAGTTGGCCGAAGGTGTTTCGCGACTGTTCCAACTCGATACGTCGCCAGGGCAAACGATTCGCATCGATTTGGACAGCACAACCGATGTGGGTTCTCATGAGCTCTATGCCAAGCACGAAGGGTTACCACGGCCATTTGACTTTGATGCCGCCTATCAAGGTTATTTGAAGGCCGATCAATCGTTGCTGATTCCCGAAACACTCGGCGGACGCTATTTCATCATGGCGCGCGCTGGGGTGCGAGTCGACTTGGAAGAGCAAACCTACGATCCTCGCAACCGCAACGAGTATCCGATCACGATGAATGCCACCCGGATTCCGTTTGGGATCACGGGGGTGACCCCAGATTCCGGGGGTGATGATCGCTACGTAACGATGACGATTTCCGGAGCCGAGTTCCCCGAGCAAGCGGCCGTTCGTTTGGTCCGCCCGACCTTCGCTGAGTTCGCACCGGTGTCCGTCACTCGAGTCGACGCTACAAAAATCATTGCCGTTTTTGACCTTCGCGACGCGCCACATGGCTTGTATGACGTGCAGGTGATTCACCCCGACGGACGTGTCGCGATCGATCCCTATCGATTCCAAGTCGAAGCCGCCGATCCGCTCGAAGTGAACGTTGGTGTGGGTGGCCCGGCGCAAATTGATCTCGGGGCGACCGGTGCGTATGGGTTTGCAGCTCAGAACCTTGCCAATGTCGATACGCCTTACACGATCATTGAATACGCTTTTCCAAATATCAAGAATAAACGCCAAGACTTGATTCCTGGTCCCGCGATCCAGTTCGTTTCGGGTCTTCGTGGGGATGCAGGAACGATCGCGCCGCTGTTCGATTCGATTTCGACCTTCGACTTCAGCAGCGTCACCCCTGAACTCAATCTCGATGGCGTGTTGACCGCTCGAGCTGTCGCGATCGATTTGCCCGCAAGCGGTGTGACCGAAGTCGGTAGCGCGGTGACGATCTACCCAGGACTGCGCGAACTGCTGGAAACAAACCCGAATTTCTTGAAAGAACTGGGCCCGGGCGAGCTCGATGATTTGGGGTTTGACTTCTACGTCACCGCTGCGGCAACGCCGCTGACCAGTCAGCAGTATGTCGAATATCAACGCGCTGAAGCAGCCCGACTGCGAGATGTGATTCTTGGCGACGACGACGCTCCCATCGCTCTCACGTCGATCGCGGCTGATTCCGCTGCATTCACCGACTTGTTCCTGACGGCACTCGCCGACACGGGACTGCTTCGTGAAGAGGACTCACCACCGACCGCAACGGCTTCGTCGGACAATGTCAATTTGTTCTTCAGCGCCATCGGTGGACTGTTGGGTGGAGATGCGGGTGCCGGGATCATCGACGACGCAGCCGCGAACTTAGCAACCGCCGAGACGACACTGAGCGAGTTAATCGAAAAACTTCGCGTCTATTTTGGGCACACCGAAGAGGTCAATGGCGGAGGTACCGTTCCAGAACGAGAAGACTATGATCTCGGACTCCCCAATCCGACCTCGTTTGTCGCATTCGAATTGCGAGCGGGGCCACCGCCACGTTTCGATGGCGGCGAAGTCGTCGAGGATATCGTATTCGATACCGACGGCATCGGCGATCAGGTTTCCGAACGGGTGACGATGACCGCGCCAACCGGTTTTGGTGAACTCAACTTTGTTCCCATTGAAACGCCACTGCCCTATGCGGTCACGATGACCTACGACAACGACTCGTCCGAAGCAGCTCGCGAGATTCGCATCGTCGTTCCGCTCGACGAAACGCTTGACGAACGATCCTTCCAATTGTCCGACATTCGGCTCGGCAGCCGCACGATTGCGCTGCCTCCCGGTCGACCGAATTTTGTGGGCGAATTCGATCTGTTTGACAGCGACGGCTATCAATTACAAGTCACCGCTGGGGTGGACGCAACTACGCGAGTTGCCACGTATCTGCTTCGTGCAATTGATCCTCGTGACGGTTTACCGCCGAGGGATTCCGCGATCGGTTTGTTACAACCGGGTGAATCGGTCAAGGTCGGGTTCTTTGTCAGTGCGAACGATACCAATGCGGCGGGTGACGAAGAAAACGAAGTACGGACCGGCGATGAAATCTTGCTCTCCGCCAGAGTGATCGTCGACGGTGGGGCCCCGGTCGATTCGCTGGTGACCGCGGCAACGCTCGATGCCGTTGCTCCGGTCAGCACGTACACGGCGACACCCATTGGCGGAGATCGTTATCAAGTGAATTGGTCGGCGGCGGACGACGAAGGGGGCAGCGGCGTGGCAGCCTATTCGCTGCTGGTCTCTCGCGACGGTGGTACTCGGTTCCGTAGCGTTTTGTATCGAACGAGTGCAACGTCGTTTGTGTACGAAGCAACCACGGGCGAAACCCCCACCTTCTTAGTGCGATCGATCGATGCGGCAGGGAATGTCGAGCCCGTGGCTGACGGCATCCGCGTGCCGCGACTCGTGCCAGAGATCAATCTAGGCGGCGCCGCTCCGGCGACGGTCGTGGCCGCACCACCGCTTCCCAAGGCCGAGCGTCAAGCGGAAACGGTCGCCGATCGTTTGTTCGAAGAATCGGCGTTCGGAATTCCATCGCGAACGAGTGCGACGCGGCCAAGCCAGTTCGCACGAGTGACCCGCCCCTTAGCAGCCGAACGCTTTGCAACGATTCCTGGTGACTCGGGTGCAGGAATCGGTGCATTGGCAATGGCCGTTGGACCCGATGGCAGTCTGTACGTGTCCGGTGGTGCCGGACGGAATCAGCTTTACCGAATTGACTCACAATCGAGTGAGCCGACGGCGTTGGCCACGGGTTCCACGCCCATCTATGAATTGGCGTTCGATGCGGCAGGACAGCTTTGGGCATCCACGGGCGGCCAAGGGCTGTTGCAGCTCGATCCGGCTACCGGTGCGGTGCTGGATGAAATCTCTTCCGGCATCGCTTTGGGGATCGCCGCAATTCCTGGCGAAACGGCACTTTATGTTTCGACAACCTCTGGCATCAGTCGCTTCGACACCGCCTCGCGGAAACTGACACCGTTCAGCGACATTCGCGTCGATGCGATGGCGGTCGCCGCGGATGGAACACTGTACGGGACCGCCTGGCCATCGGGTGGCCAAATCTTGCGATTCAACTTCCGCGGCAGGGCTGAGCGCATTGCCACGGTCGACGGCGGCGCAGAATCGTTGGCGTTCGGTTCGCCGGGATCACTCCTCGAAGGAGCGTTGATCGTAGGACACGAAAAGAACGGCCGTGTTTCGATCGTCGATCCCCTTTCCCTGCGGCAAACCACAATCGCAACCAGCGGAAGCGGACGCGTTGAAGGGATCGAACCGCTCAGCGGCGACCGATTCCTGGTCACACAAGGCGGGCAAGTCGATGTCTTCTTCTCTGTCGCGGCACCTCGCGTGATCGAAACGATTATCCAAGATGGCAACAACCGTGCTTCGCTTGTATTCGATGTCTCACTCAACGCTACCGATACCGCAAAACCTGCCAGTGCAACACGTCCGACCAACTATAAGATTCTTAACAAAGAAACGGGGCAAGACGTTTCCATCGGCGCAGTGCGTTACGATGCCGGTTCACGAACGAGCGAATTGCTGTTCGAGTCCTTACCACCTGCGGAATATGAATTGACCGTCGCACCATCGATCGAAAGCGAACAAGGAGTCCCGATCGGCGGCAGCGGTTTCTCGACGACCTTCCGAATATTTGAAGACGTTTCGATCTCGACAGAGGTTTCGTACGAGAACACGCGAATCAATCGCGCCGACGGAACGCTGTTGTTTGATGTTGTTATCAGCAACACCGCCGACTTCGATATCGCGGGGCCAATCAACATTCTCTTCAACGGGCTTGGTGACGACTCCGTCGTCTTCTTCGGAAACAATGGCGCACCTGCGGATGCCAACGGATTCCAGCTGATGGTGGATGGAGCGGTGTTGGCAGCACGTACTTCCGCAGTCGCTCAAACCATCACGATCGCTAATCCAAATTTACTGGATCTGAACTTTGATCCCATTGTCTTGGCAACGTTGCCCCCGAATGAATTGCCGTTGTTCCTTTCTTCGCCCGTGACAACTGCCGCAGTCGGTGGCCAGTATGATTACGTTGCCGAAGCGGAAGATCCCGACGGTGCGAATCTCCGCTATGTGCTGACGGATGCGCCTGAAGGAGCCAAGGTCAATTCCGAGACCGGCGCGATCGAATGGATGCCGTTGAAGCGAAACAGTCCCGTCGCTCAGTTTGAACTGCGTGCCTATGACGCTCGTGGTGCCTACCGCCGACAAACATGGACCGTTGATGTGTCGGGAGCCAACCGTGCTCCGATCCTTGCGCCAGTCGGGGACCGATTTGCGACCGAAGGCGATTTTATCGAAATACCCGTCAGTGCGTTTGATCCGGATGGCGATGACCTCTTCTACTTTGCCGATCATTTACCGCCGGGCGCGGTGTTCGACCACCTCGGACAGGCACTGCGTTGGCGACCGGGTGGCGATGATGCGGGCGAGTATGAAAACGTGACGCTGATCGCCAGTGATGGCTTCGTCGAATCCAGCGTCTCGTTCGATATCGTGATCGCCAACAACAATGTGCCGCCAACGATCTCCCCCGTCGCCGATCGGACGATCAACGAAGGCGACGCGATCGCGTTCCGCTTGTTTGCCGAAGACGAAGATGGCGATGCGATTCGATACCTGTCGCCTAATTTGCCGCCCGGTGCATTCTTGGATCCGAACACCGGATCCTTCGAGTGGACGCCAGGCTTTGATCAACATGGCGTGTTCGAGTTGACGTTCTTTGCCGATGACGGTACATCGCTTGCCCAAGTGGCGACAACGTTAACGGTCAACAACCTCAACGGCCCCGTAGCGTTCCCTTCGATTGATGACTTTACCATCTTCGAAGGCCAAACATTGTCGGTGCGAGTTGCCGCGTTCGACCCCGAATTCCCCGTCGCTCCGACGGATCCCTTGTCGACAAGCGAAGATTTCTTCATCGACTTCGAAGCGTTTTTGCCTAATCTGGTTTACACTCACGATGCGCTGCCACCGGATGCAACTTACGATGCCGAGCGGCAAGTCTTTTTGTGGACGCCGTCTTTTGATGCAACAGGGGATAAGAATACCGAGCGATTCGAGATTCGCTTTACCGCAACCGACGATGGCGATGGGACGGGAACACCCAGCAGTGACACGGTGACATTGGCGATCAACGTCCGCGATGCCAACTTCCGCCCCGAGATCACCACGATTGAGAATAAGATCGTCCCCGTTGGCGCAACGCTTGAGATTCCGATTGTCGCCACAGATCCCGATGGTGGGCCGATTACACTCAATGTGAAGATCGGTCAAGCCGCTGGGTTGCCTTCATGGGCGACGTTTGTCGATAACGGCGACGGAACCGGAATGCTTTCGGTGGCTCCCGAACCCGGTCATCGCGGCGATTACCTCGTGACGGTTTCGGCGAAAGAGACGATCGGTGAATTACCACTTTCGGAATCGGTCCAATTCATTCTGCAAGCGACCAGTGACAACGAACCGCCGGTGTTTGATCCGGTGTTTGATTCGGTTGCTTTGGTCGGGCAACCGTTCACGTTGACACTCAACGTCAAGGATGCTGACCAAGATGACTTGACGTTCACGACCAGTACGTTACCCAGTAACGCGGCGTTTGCGGAGCCCGATTTCTATGGGCGAGCGATCTTTAGCTGGACGCCCACGGCTGCGGACATTGGCGAAACAACGATCTCGTTCCATGTGGCCGACAGTGGCAACGACGGCGCGGGCGATGTACTGACCGATTCGCAAACCGTCAAACTGACCGTTCGCAATAACAACGTGCGGCCAGACTTGAGTCCGATCGGCGCCCAAACGATCGCCGAAGGACAAACGCTGACGATTGCCGCAGAAGCGACCGATGCCGACAGCGATACCGTTTTCTTTTCGGCATCATTGGTTCAAGGAGCATCGACGGGAAGTCTGCCCACAGGGGTCCATTTTGATCCCGCCACGGGTGTCTTTGATTGGACGCCGTCGGCAACGCAAGCGGGTACGTACCGCATTCGCATCACAGCGTCCGATGGAGCTGGATCGCGCAGTGAAGATGTGTTGATCACAGTGACCAACACGAACCAAACGCCTGTCTTTAGCACGTTGCCACGACTGTTTGGCCGCGAAGGAGACCAGTTGGTATTCAGTGTCAACGCAGGTGATGCCGATGGCGAGCCGCTTGTTTATGGGTACAGCGGTGATTCGGTTTCGGGATTCAGCTTTGACCCACAAACACGAACCGTGATATGGGATATCGATTATGACTCGGCCGGTGACTATGTGCTGCCGTTCATCGTGACGGACCCCAGCGGTGCGAGCGACTCACTCGATATCGAAGTGCAAGTGCTCAACACGAATCGGTCACCAAAGATCGAAGCACCCCAGCTTCGTAATGCACAAATCGGCGAGACGTTCACTTTGACGGTACCCGCCAGTGATCCCGATGGTGATGCGGTCACGTTGTTGGCTCGTGATTTGCCCGAGGGCGCGACGTTGAACATCGTCGGAACCGACAACGTGCTGCAGTGGACGCCGCAAAGCTTCCAGACAGGCACTTACACCGTGCGACTGACCGCCACGGACGGAGCGTTGGAAACTCAGCGAGCATTGACACTCATCGCATCACTTGATCCGGTCTCACCCAAGTTGCGAATTGTCACCACGCCAAGCTTCCCGGCCACACCAGGCCAATCGATCCTCATCGAACCCATCGCCGATAGCGATGTAGCGATTGGTGAAGCGACCTTGACGGTCGATGGTGAACCGATTGTGCTGGACGGACTCGGTCAAGGTCGCTTCGTTGCGGACTCGCCCGGTCGTTACGAAGCCGTCGCCACGGTGACGGATATCGAAGGACGCACGACGACCACGACACAAACGATCTTGGTACGCAACCCGTCTGATCGTGAAGCCCCGATTGTCACCATCACCGCTCTCACCCCGCCGATTGTTACGGAGCCAACCGAAGTTGACATTGAAATCAGCGACGATGGACTGGCAGATTTTGTCATTGAATTCATCTCTGTTGGCGGATCGGCTGCCACAGTACTGAAAACCGGAACCGCTGCAGTTTGTGAACATGTCACACTTGATCCCGCCTTATTCGCTAACGGGTTCTATACGCTCAAGGTCACCGCCCGCGACTTTGGTGGGTTGGAAACCGTCGAAACCAGTCGTATCGAAATCAATTCCGCGGACAAGACGGGGTCGCGTTTCGAGTCGGTCAACGAAATGACGGTCACGCTTGGCGGGATCGAGTTGCCGATCACCCGGATCGCCGATTCACTATCGATGACCGCCGCTGATTCCGACTTTGGTGACTCATGGTCATGGCCGCTTGTGTCACCCAACATCGCGATCACTGAAACGAACGGGGATGCATTTGCCGCATGGACCGACAGCACGCGGATCTACTTGACGCTACCAACAGGCGAGCGAGTTGGCTTCACGTTCACGCCGGAAGCCACCAACGTCACCAGCGGTTTTGAGACCTTCGCCCCTGCTTGGACCGCCGACGAGGATATCGGCTGGACACTCGAAAGCTTTGACGCAAGTTTGCGCAAAGCTGGCAACGGCTATTTTGTCATTGGCAGCGGGTTGCCATACGAAACCTCCGTTGCTCGCGATAACCAAGCGGCCTTCACGCTCGTTTCCCCCGCTGGAATCCGTCACGAGATCTCGAAAACGGTACCTGACACCTTTTCAGTGACGCCGAACAATTTTTCGGTGACGCGGATCGGTGATTTGCGGGTGACGGACAGTGCGATCATCGCGGCGGATGGTTCGCGATTGACGATCGTGCGTGATGGCGAGCGACGTGTGTCCGAACTCGTTGGCCCAAACAACCAACACGTCGTCTATCGTTATAACGCAGCGGGCCAGATGTCGGCGGCGATCGATGCCGCCAGCGGCGACCGGTCGTTCTACAGCTACGATGCAAACGGCCAATTGCGAGACACCGCTCCGCATCTTGGCGGAACGAGAACGCTGTTTGCCAATCCAATCAGCGGCACGCTTGGCAGCACTGCTAACCGCTACGCATTCACCGTGACCGAAGGCGAACTGCGCACCAGTCCCACCGGCGCGATCACCCTTGGCGTGGAAGTGACATCGAGCGAATTCAACCCAACGCCCGCGTCACTGGAGAGCGAACTCGCCGGATTCGAGTTCAGCGAAGAGGGCCGCAGCGTTTCCCAATTAGCGATCTCCAAGCCTGGCACCTATGTGATGCAGATCGGCGGTGATGGCAGTGGCGACTACACCGCCGATGTTTTCCTGGTCGGCGACGTCGATGGCGATGCCGAGGTTGATGCGGATGATGTGACCGCGTTCGATGCAGCACTCATCACCTACAACAACGCCGCCGACTTCGACGGCGACGGCGACGTGGACGCCACCGACCGTGAGGGTTTGACGACGATGTCTGGCTTTGTTGCCAATCAAAGCCCACAATACTCGGCTAGCGAGATCAAGCTGTTTGATGGCTTGGCAACGGTCGTCGATTTAGGCGAAGTTGCGTCTGATCCCGAAGGAGATACCCTTCTTGTTCGGGCGGTATCGACAGAGGTTGACGTCGAGGTATTAGGAAGCAGTTTCTATCGGCTGTTGGCTAACTCAGACGCGATCATTGACGTGACCATCGACGATGGACTGCTCGTCGCTTCGAGTACTTCTCAGCCCATCGCGGTCATCGACGATGCAATCGCTCGCATCGAAATCGTCAACCGTGATGAGTTTCTGACCACTGGCGGGACGAGTCAATTGTTCGTTGTCGGCTACACGGCTGATGGCGAGCAACAGTCGCTTCCGGACGGCGCGGTCCAATACGGTAGCAGCGATCCGTCAATCGTCTCGGTAACCGATCGTGGTTTGATGATCGCCGGTGCCGGTGGTTCGGTCGCCGTATCGGTCACAGCATTCGGTTTGACAGCGGCAACGGCGGTGAGCGTAAACGGCCGAGACACTCGCGAACTCGATTTCTTTCCTGATTCCTACGCTCTGTCAGTCGGGGAGTCGCGTCAATTGATCGTTCGCGAGCGGCTCGAGGAAAGCGTGATGCAAATCAGTGCCGCGGAGAATGGGACTCGCTATTTCGTCGGCGATCCGGAGCTGCTGAGCGTTTCAGACGATGGTGAATTAGTAGCGACGGGGATCGGTCAAACCGAGGTCACGATTGTTCAGCGTGGTCAATCGCAAGTGATCCCGATCACGATCAACGAGGTGCAGTCCGGCGTGGTGACGATCGATGAGAACGGTGGGCTGATCAGCGATGGTGGATCGATCACGGTGGGTGTTCCGCCCGGAGCTTATGACACACCGATTGATCTGTCCGTTACCGCATTGGCGGAAACCGATTTGCCTTACAATTTGCCGACGCACTGGAACTTTGGCGGCGGACTGATGATCGACTACGGCAACGATTTGGCCAAGTATCCGCTTAGCGTTTCGATGCCTGCGCCGGCAGATAAATCGCCGGGCGACCTGATGTATTTGTTCCAACCGGTTGACGTGACACTGGCTGACGGGCGTGTTTTGTCTTCGTGGGAAATTGTCGATTCGTTGGTCGTTGGTGACGACGGCATAGCTCACACCACATCGCCGCCCAACTTGGGTGTCGGTGCACGGACGCGGATCAGCTTTGGCAGACATTCGAAACCTTCGGTTGCGGGAGCTGCGTTCTTGGCCTCCCCGTCCTTGCTGACATTCGCATTCGCGCGGGCGGACCAGAATTCTCGCGCGAAGAGCAATCCAGCGGTAGTCAGTATTGGCGATATTTCGGGTGGCAGTGGCGAAGATCTATATTTCGGAGCCGGTGACTTACTGGGCGACTACTACGTTCCTTTAGTCCCCGATTTCAAAATCAAGGTGGGGGTTTTGTCGGCTGGGGAACAGGAACTTGAACTGTTGTCGGTAACGGAGGTTGAGATTGACCCGTCGACCAAGTTGACCGAGATCGCGCTGCCGCTTCGAACGCGCGTCAACCTTGGCACCCTCGCACCGCAGATCACCAAAGGTGAACTGAGGTTTGAAACCGAGGCAGCTGCTTCGGGACCGATCCTTGAGTTGGAAGGAACCTTCCTACTCAAAGCCGATGAAGTGACGCCTCCAGGATCGCTGTTTGGAACCCGCAAGGAAGACTTGTACGTGACCCTCGAAGTGGGAGGTCGCGATACGGTCGAACCGTCGGGTGAACCGCGTATTGTTGGCGGGCGCGATGTTGTCATTGAAGCGGACAACTTATCGATCGTGAACAAAAAGCTGCTGGTGCGGATTCCAAAAGGAGCTTTCGTTGGCGATGCGAATGTAACGGTGACTCGAAAACAAGAGGGAGCACTCGACGGCGTCTACCGTGTCATCGAAGTACCGAGCAATCCAGTCAAACTGTTGGTCCAATCACGCTACGGTTTTGTTCTCAACGGTGCTGAGGGAACGGTGACTGTGCTCAATTTGGAAGCGACCGAAGGCTACGGAATCGATCTAGCTAATAATATCCCCGATCCGCGCGAGTTTGCTCGGATCAAGTTGGGTGTCGGGACCGATCAAGTCGACAAACTGAACCCGGCCAAAAGCGTCATTACTTCGGGTGGCGATCGATTGTACGTGACGTATGACAATGCCGCGATGATTTCGATGATCGACGCGGTTGGCCTGCAAGAAGTCGACATGGTTCCGGACGATCCTAGCGATTCCACAACGACGGGAACGCAAGGCATCCCGCTGCCTCCGGGAGCCCGTCCGTTCGACGTGGCCGTTGACGGAAACGATCGCTATTTGTTCATAACGGATCGAGCCAAAGATGCACTCTATGTCATCGACATCGATCCGTATTCACCGACGTACCATAAGCTCTTGCAAACACTCAGTTTCAATTCCAATGGTGCGGAACTGGTGCGAATGGGGCTGCGCGGATTGGCTGTTTCGGCGGATCGATCGCGTGTATATGTCGCGGCCCCCGGTCGGGATCTGTTCCGCCAAGACACGGGCGAGCCGGGCTATGTGTTTGTTGTGGATCTGTTGTCAATCGCGGATCGTCGCCGTCTGCTGGCTCCGTCCGAAATGGAAAAAAACGAGTCAGACGAGCCAAAAGAACCTGTCTTGGTGGCACCGTTGTCGTTCGAGCCGCGTCCGGATTCGGTGATCGAGTTTGGCCGAACGCCTTACGACATTGCTGCGACCAGCGATCCCAACGTGATGGTCGCAACCGATCGAACAAACGACAAAGAAGGCGTTGGAATCATTCGCCGTTTAGTAAGTCTTGATGGGTTTGTCGAGCATGAAGTTACGCCGATCGATTTAACTCCGTTTGGGCTCGATCCGCGTGAAGGTCGCGGGGTTCAGGCGTTTGGCGTCAGCAATGCGCAAGGCATTGATTTTGTTGCCGAGAACCAGTACATCGACGTGATCGGACCTCATCCATCGTATCTGGTCTTTAGTGCCTACAACGCGGTAACCAGTTCGCTCGACTCGAAAAAGAATCCTGACCTCGCGCCATTTTTCGCCAGCTACATCGGTCCCACGGTTGATCCGGCTGTACCGTTGGTGGTCGATGTCGACGAACCGTTCCTGGGAGCCAACGGCCGGACCTACACGCGAACCGTTCGCCAACGACGCCTATTCCCGGTTGGTGCGGGCAGCAATATCGGCTTTATTCGCAATCCGCTCGGCAGCCCATTCGATCCAGAGCTTCAGCCGCGTTTAGTGGCTGCGACCAATCCGGTTCTCGGTGGTTTTGCGGATGACGTTACCGTTTCGACGCAGGGCTTTGCGTTGGTTCCGATGCAACGCTATGACACCGTGTTTGCCTACAACGTGCCGCAATCCATCGCAGCGATTGAGCTTCATGCCGCTGCCGATCCGCTTGACTTCAACGAGGATCGATCGCCTTACAAGGATGTGCCGGAAACCTTGTCGGCGTTAGTGCGTGGTCCGATGGGCCAGATTCCGATCGATCTAATGTATCCTACCACGCTGATTGCTGCTCATTTCGGGTTTACCGATGGAGACAACAACACGGGCTACGGCGTACCAAATGTCGATCCATTTGGTTTGACTCCGAACAAGTTTGGGCCGATTGATGTTGGCAACCTGCCTCGGGGAATTGAATCGCAACCCAAGCAGACATTGCCGGAACTGGCACTGTTTCCAACACCATATACTTCCGCGCCAACGCTGCAAGCGTTTCCGTCGGAGACACAAACCGTTGAAACCGGCCGTACGACGCAGGCTGAGATTCACAGTGGAGCACTGCACGAAACACATTCGCTCGTCACCTACAAATCTCAGGAAACCGATCGCGGCATCGTGCTGCACTATGATTCCTTGCGGGCCGAACCACGACCGCTAACGTACTTCGGCATCGCAGGACTAGCGGGGGCAGCGGACAACGCAGACGCGAAACTGGTTGTTCGAGCTACCGCGACTTTGGGCCAACAGTCCTACGTCGCAAAATCGAATTATGAGCCCAAGTCCGCCGAGATGGTCGTCGGTTTTCGCGGCGAGGAACACTTCTTTGGGCTGCCAAAAGAACTCGACAAAGACCAAGTCTACGGTGCCGGCTTGCTAATGGATCTGCAAGATGCGGAAACGGGCGTCTATGACTTGTCCTTCGACTTCGGCCTGTTTGGCGAAACCCGCAGCGGCTACGTGGACGGCGATTTTCAATCCGACCGCGAACTGCTGCCGGTGATCAATAGCCGCAAGAGCGAGTTTGGGGCCGGTTGGTCCATCGAAGGACTGAAACGTATTTATCCGGGCGATGGCGGTTTGCTGTTGGTCGATGGCAATGGAACCGAGCAGATTTTTCTCGCACCCTTGGTGCCGACCGAAGCCTACACGCCGGTGTCGCTCGATCGTAGCGTCTTGAAACGCGACGACGACGGGGAATTCGAGCGACGATTGATCGACGGAACTGTTGAAAACTATGATGGTGAAGGGTTACTTCAATCTGTCACCGACCGGCATGGCAACGTTACCGTTTACAGCTACAACGGCACACGCATCACGCAGATTACCGATCCGGTTGGGCTAAAAATCACTTTCAACTACAGCGGTGAGAAAGTCACTTCGATCACCGATCCCGCCGATCGAACGACGCGGTTCACTTACGACGGTGACAACCTTGTCAGCATCACCGATCCGGACGGCAGTAAGCGAACGTTTGAGTATGACGCGAAGGTTCCCAAAGACCGATTGATCGAGCCCTACAAACACTTGATGACCGGACAAGTCCGTAAACGCGGCAACGACTCAACTGAAAAACTGTCGAATCCCTTCGAAGAGACCATCGAGTACAACGATTTTGGGCGCGTGATCGGTGGCGAGAGGATCGACGACGACACCTTCTTGCTGACCCCGGCACAGATGAAAGCGGTATCCACGCTGTCCGACACCAGCGACCCCGACGAGGGGATTGTTGTCGCTGCGCTGCGTGGACCGGCTCCGCAGCAGCAAAGCATCGATCATGCTGCTGCTAAATGCGAGATTGCTCCTGAGAAAGTCAAGGGCTCTGAATTCACGGCGGAAGCAAAGTATACTGATTTCCAGGGCGAAGAAGCGGTCTATCAGATGACCAAGTTCGGCCAATTTGTGCATGTGGATACTGGCACTGCAAACGATCCACAACCCGGACAAACGTTCGGTCGCGGCGAGAATTCTGGTTTGATTGGTGTTCAAGTCGACCAGGTTGGCAATGTTTCATGTCACAGCTACGACGACTTTGGAAACATACTAACAACCACCGACTTTCCGGCAGGTCCGAATAGCACGGCCGCAGCGACGGTCACGTACGTTTATGCCGACTCCGACTTCAAGAGCATTTGGACTTCGCGGACAGACGCAGTTGGCCGAACAACCGTTCGGGCACTCGACGATTCGGGAAATGTGAAAACCGAAACCATTTCGACGACGATTACTCCAGTGCAAGGCAATCCGTCTTCAGCGACCACCTTGTATGAATACTACACATCGGGTTCCGCCGATGGCCTGATGAAGAAGATGACCGATCCGATCGGAATCGTCAGCGAATACCGCTATGACGAATATGGTCGTCTGGAGGAAACGAGTTTCGCCGACGGGAAAGAGATGATCGAGTATACTGATCGAGCGGGCTATTCCGTCCGTTCCACCGACGCGGACGGATTCGTCGTGGAAACACGTTTCAATTCGATGAATCGGTTTGCATCATCGAGCGTCGACATCACCATCGATGGTGTGACCTATACCGAATCAGCAAACTACGACGCGGAAGGAAACTTAGTCGAGGAAACCGACCGAAACGAGAATAAGACGAAGTACGAATACGACGCTTTTGATCGACCAACCAAGCGAATCGAAGCTGCCGACGATTTAGACATCACGACCGAGTTTGCCTACGATTTTGGTGCCATGTCGGTCAACGCGAGTGTGAAGAACGATCCCGACTTCAGCTACAAGTACACCAAAGATGCCCGCGACCACGTCTCGCTATCGGTCACCGACCGGATGGGTAATCTCCGGCAAAACATCGATACGCTCGGTCGCGTAACGACCTATCGATACAACGATGCGTATCAAATGGTCGGCATTGATTTGCCCAATGGCGGATTGATCAAGGTGACACCCGATGGGCGGGGCCGCGAAGTACGCCGCGAAGGTCCGACGACAGAGGTCATGACAACGAGCTACGATGCGGCAAATCGAGCCATATCCGAGACTTTCAAAAACAGTCGAACCGGCGATCAAACGATCACCAATGTCTACAACCTTCATGATGCAATCGCACAAACGACCAACGCAATCGATGTCGTTACGATCATTGAGCATGACGCGGCGGGGAATCCACGGCGAGCGGTTGAGAATGCAACGGGAACGGACAAGCGAATCATCGAACACGACCTTGATGGACGCGGTCGAAGTCATATCTCAACCGTAAACGGATTGGCAGAGTCATCGAAAGAGTACTTCCCGAGCGGACGCATCAAGTCAGCGACCAACGCGGACAATGCAACCACAACTTTCCAATATGACGAATTGGGTCGCTTAGTGGTTCAAATCGATGCGGAGCAAAACGCAACCAACTTTGTCTACGACGGTAACGGAAATCAAGTCGCGGTGGTTGATGGTCGTTCCAAAGGAAACCGTGACAGTGAAGACTTCCGTCAGTCTTTCCAATATGACGCATTGAATCGTCTGGTATCGGAAACGAATCCCAATGGGGATAAGATTCGTTATGAGTACGACAAGATGAGCAATCAAGTTTTGGTGGGCGATCCTAGGTCCACCGATGAGCAGCCGTTGCAGACGATCAATACGTTTGATGCTGCAAATCGGCTCGAAACGGTAACCAATGCCGCCGGACGGAAAACGACGTACGAATATGACGACGGCGGTAATGTTGAACAGATTTCGAGAGAACGATTGACAGCGGATGGAGTGGTGACTGACATCACCAAGCATAAGTTTGACAAGAGTAATCGACGTGAGTGGACGATTGACGCGAATAAACAACGCACCGATTTCAAATATGACGAAATCGGAAACCTGATTGCGTTGACCGATGCCCGTGGCGCAGCCACCCGAACCGAATTCACACACGACAAATTGAACCGAATCGCTAAACAAGTCGCTGCGGCGGGGTCCGGGGCACTCGCGGCAACCACCACAACCACCTACCATCCCTTGGGCATGGTCGAAACCGTGACCGATCCGTTGGGTCAAGTCACGAAAACAACCTTCGATGAGTTGTACTACCCAGAGACGATTACCGTTGGCTACTCGTCGGACAAATCAGCTACCACAACCTACGATTATGATTTTGCTGGAAATTTGCTCTCGGTCACTGACCCGCGCGGCGAGTTCTACACGCAATCATTCGAGTACGACCAGTTAAAGCGTCAAGTCGAAATGACCGCCCCCTCGGGGACGCCCGGCGATCCAAAACCGTTTACGATCATAACGGATTATGACGAAATCGGAAATGTAATTCGCCGTGATGATCCTCGCGGAAACGGGCTCGAAACGTCGATGCGGTATGACAATGCTGGGCGGCTCAAGTTCTCGTATGACCAAATGGGTCAACAAACAGAGTATTTCTATGATGCCGCCGGCAACACGATTCGAGTCGAATCGCCATCGCTCGACGGTGAGAACGCAGCGGTCATGACGATCGAGTACGATACACTAGGATTCCAAAGTGGCGTTTCGGATTCACTTGGGCATACCACCTGTTTTGCAAATGATGATAGTGGCAACGTCATTGTCAGCGTCGATCCACGCAGTGGATTAGAATCTTGCTCGGGCGCACTCGGCCAAACCGAATTTGCGACTCGTATGTACTACGACGGAATCGGCCGTTTGACCGCCGTCGTCGATGCGGAAGGGTATCGAATCGAAAAAGAATACGATGCGCTCGACAACGTCATACGGGAAGTCGATCCGCGAACCTTCGATCCATCGACGCCGGGTGAGTTCTTCACTGAATACGACTATGATGCTCTAGGACATCTGAAAGAACGACGGCAGACCATTGGGGCCGAGGGAAGCGACGAAGTTGCCAAAGAAACGTTCGTGTTCGATAAAGTTGGAAACTTAGAACGATACGAGGATCCGCGCGGCCCAGAATACTACACTGAATACGACTACGATTCGCTGTATTTCCGAACCAGCGAAAGGGTCAATGCAGTTGGCGCAGAGGGGGACTCGACCCTGCTCGAAACAATCACCGAGTACGACGCGGTCGGCAACCTGATTCGCAGCGCGGACCCACGTGGCGAATATCATACAACTCGGTTCGAGTATGACGCGGGAAATCGTCTCGTCAAATCCACTCAGCCCACCGGGAATGAGGATTCGCCTGGGCCGGATGAGGTTCGGCAGTACGTCTTTGACGCAGCTGGAAACCTAACTGCTGAGATTGATCCGCGCGGCGAGTATTACACGTCCAAGATCGAAGTGGACGAACTTGGGCGAATGCGCTCGCAAACCGTTCCTCAGGGATCAGAGGCTTTGCCACAATCTCCGGCTGTCACCACGTATGACTATTTTCCGGGCGGAACCATCGACAAAATCCATCATCCTCGCGAGAACGCGGGCGAGAATGTATTGCCCACCGTCTACACCTATGATTCTGCCGGACGACGATTGTCGATGCGCGATAGCACCAGTGCCCTAACAACTTACGAAATCGACGCGGCAGGGTTAACTTTTCGTATGACCGAAACCGGTGACGAGACCACGTCAACGCGAGTCACCGCGATGGAGTATGACCAGCTTGGGCGACTGAAGAAGACGACGGATCCCGAGAAGTTCGAGACGACCAACGAATATGATGCCGTTGGAAATTTGGTACGGATTGTCGGCCCATTTTCGAACGAGGACGGTGCCTCGGTCACGCAGTTTTCCTATGACGGTCGTTCACTAGTGCGAAGTGAAACCAACGCCGAGAACGAAGTCACCAGTTTCGAATACGATTTGGCTGGAAATCGCATTAAGGTGGGCGATGCTCGCGGTGTTTGGGCTGATACGACTTATGAATACGACGGTGCGAATCGGCTGATAAGTATGTCTCAGCCAACCGGAACGGAGTTCGAACCAGGCGACATTTTGGTGACTCAATTTGTACATGATGGTGTAGGCAACGTGCTCCGCGTGGTCGGTCCCAGGGGTGATTCATTCGCGACGGAAACGGCGTATGACCATCGCGGCAATCCGTTGGAAGTCCGCATGGCATCCGGGCCATCACAAAACCCGTTTTATGAAGTCGACAAATATATGTACGATTTGGCCGGCAATGTCATTCAACACATTGATCCGCGGGGCGAAGCCTACGCCACCAACTATCAAGTCGATGCTGCCGGGCGTCCGCTGACGGCAACTTATGCGGTTCTTGATCCTGCCGGAGCAGACTATGTCACCGAGACATCTACCTATGACGCCGAGGGTAACTTGACTCGGCACGTTGGCATCGGCGGGCCGCAATATGTGACGACCTACGAGTATGACGCGCTCGGACGTCGTATTCTCACCGTCAATCCCATTGCAGAAGAAACCAAATGGTCGTATGACCGCTTCGGTAACGTTCTGACAGTCACCGATGTCTATGGAACAACGACGAATCGTTACGACGGTCTAAATCGTCCCACCGAATCCACGAATCCTGAGGAAGAAACGACGCGATTCGTTTACTCCGCTGGTGGGCTTGAGATGACAACGATTGACGCCCGAGAGAATGCGAGTGAAGGTCACCGTGATCGTCTCGGTCGTCCCATCAAAGCGACTGATGCCACCGGTATTTCTAGTTCTCAGAAGTACGATGCGGCTGGAAACGTGGTGGAAACGATCGATCGAAACGGCAATATCAGTCGATCCACTTTTGACGCTCGGAACCTTCCTTTATCGGTTTCGTACGGTACCGGTACGCCCGACGAAACATCGATGTCGTATGAATACGATGTCCTAGGTCGTTTGACGGCGTCGATCGATCCGCGCGGCGAATACTACCGGACCGAATACCAATACGATGGTCGTGGACGACAAATCGAGACCCGCCGCCGCGCGGGTACTGCCGATTTGGCCGGCATCGGGTCACCCGGTGGAAGCGATGATTGGATTGTTGAGTCAACCGAATACGACGGTGTTGGCAATGTGATTTCCAAGACGCCGGCACAAGGCGAATTCTACAAGTTTGTCAACACGGTCGATGGCCTTGGCCGCGTCTCGAAGATCGAACGTCAAGTCGGCACACCCGATAATCCGCAATTAGTCAGCGAATCGTTTGTCTACAACAATGCCGGCCAAACGACTCAAATTACCGATGCGCTCGGCCACATAATCGATCGCGAATACGATCTTCTGGGGCGAATCAAGAAAGAAGTCGTCCGACGCAGCGGTCAAGATGATTTGGTCAACACGTGGAACTACGTCGACACTGGCGAAGGCTATCGTATCGAACAGTTTGATGAGGCCGGAAACGCCTCGCTCGTATTGGATTACGACAAAGCACAGCGGCTCGTTCGTAGCGAGGAACACTCGGCCGAGACAGAGGAACGCTTTTACGATGAGAATGGAAACCTGGAGCAACTCATCGTTGGAAACGTCGAGCGAAATTACAGTTACAATGCCTTGAATCGACTTGAATCGGAAAACGATGGGAACGGTCACGCCTACAACTATACGTACGATGCCGTTGGGAACCTGAAAACGAAACAGGACGCACGAGACAGCAGACCACTCGAGTATTTCTACGATTCTCTCAATCGCCAGCGTCAAATTGTCGAACCCGATGGCGGCACGACGTTCATGAACTATGACGAAGCCGGGAATTTGACGGAACTTGTCGACGGCGTCGGTAACCAAACCACATTTGTCAACGATGCGATGGGACGCGTTGTTCGCGAGTCGAATGAATTTGGCACACGCACTTATTCCTACGATCCCGCCGGCAACCTCGTGACCGCCAAGGATCGAAACGGCCGGATTATCGAACGACGGTACGATGGAAACAATCGTCCGTTGAGCGAACAATGGCTCACTGACGCCGTGGTCGTCAACGAGTTGACGTTTGCTTACGACGCTTTGGGAAGAATGATTCGGTCCAGCGATGGCGGAAACGTCAACACGTTGCGTTATGCGGATGATGCCAGCGGGCGACTCCTTGGAGCCGGTAACACCGTGTTAGACGCAGAAGAGTTTGAGTACGCATTCACGCAAAATGCCATCGGCCAGCTCACCGCGTTCACGCTAGACTACGCTGATGAAACTGGCATTGTTCAGCAGACCTTCTCGTACAGAGAAAGCGACGATCGGCTGCTTTCGATCTCGCAGTCAGGTTCCTTGGTTACGGATAAACGGATCGAGTTCGATTATCACCAAGGCGTCGTTTCTTATTCACAGATTCAACGATTTACCGAAGACGAACTTGTCGCTACGACGCGGACAACCCTAAATAATCGGCAACTCGTTCAACAGATCCGACACATCGGTGGTGATGACGAAGGCAGCGAACTGGCGCGTTACGACTACACCTACGACGCTGATTCTCGAATCGAGACCGTTACCGATCTATTTGGCCTTTCAACTTTCGCCTATGACGATTCGGGAAGACTCGAATCGGCTACCTATACCGATGCCGGGATGACCGATGAGAGTTTTGCGTTGGACGATGCAGGCAACCGAACGGAGTCCACGGAACACGGCGACGGCTACAGCTATCTATCACAAAACCGTTTAGCGACCAATGGCGAGTACTCTTATACGTACGATGCGGAAGGCAACCTAGAGACGGAAACCGAAATTGCGACGAGCCATGTCACGACCTTCAAGTGGGATCATCGCAATCGATTGGTTGGTGCTGAGACTCGCGATTCGGACGGTGTGTTGGTGGAACGTGTGACACTGACCTATGACGCGTTGGATCGTCGGGTCACGAAGCAAGTGGACCCAGACGGTGATGGGCCGCAACCTGAATCCTGGCGAGCCTACATCTACAACGACCAAGACGTGTTATTGGAAATTTCGGACGACGATGGTTTGGACAACGGCGATCCTCCGCAGATTGATGTGGTCTATTTGCACGGGACTTCCACTGACATGCCTATGGCTCAGGATCGTAGCGGCGAGGTAACATGGCTGCTGCCTGACGTGCAAGGATCGGTCCGGGACATCATCAGCAGTGATGCCGAAGTGCTTGACCATTTGCGATACACCGCGTTCGGTTCCATTGTGTCTCGAACTGACCCAACCGTCTTCAACCGCTACTACCATGTCGGGCGGCCATTTGAAAAAGAACTGGGGTTCTATTACAACCGCGCGCGGTACTACGACTCGAACAACGGCCGATTCATTAGCACCGATCCGTCTGGTTTCTCGGCAGGCGAACCAAATCTGTACCGCTACGGGCTTTCTGATCCGATCAGCTTTTCCGACCCATCGGGGTTGGAAGCGGGGTCGGCAATTACCAATCCGGTTACCCATTCGGTAAGACTCGCGCAAGGCGATGTCAACGACAGCAAGATTAATGCACAGTCCAGTTCGACGTTCCATTTTGATTGGGAAACGTTCGCCAGTGGTGTTGTGCGTGACTCGATAGCGCAAGCTCCGGCAATCGCCATCGCGCTCGGATCGCTCATTACCGGGCCTGTGGGAGTCGGATTTGCTCTTGGTGGTTTGATCACCCAAACCGGTTTTGGACTTGTGACCTTGTACGACGATATTCAAGCGAATCACGATTCCCGGTTCATCGCCATCGATGCTGCGAAGCTTGTCATTGGAGTTGCTGCTGCACGCATCGGAGTGCGCACGGGCACTTATCTGAGTGTGGCCGCGAACGTAACCGATATTGCGGCCAGCTATGCCTACGAACCAAACTTCGATCGCAGGTGGAGTCGCATACAGGGATCGGTGATTGGGCTCGCCGGAGATGGCGTCGGCGGTGCCAGAGCAGGGATTGGTGATGGGGCACGCGGCAATTTTGCAAGCCGAGGGGATCGCGTCAGGAGCGGTATCTCTCACGAATTCGGGCAAATTCGCTCCGAATGGCAGGCAACCGGAAAGCGGATTCAAGGCATCAAATCGGACGTCAAGGATTTCCACAACTATCGCCGCAGCGTGCATCAGCGACGCAGCGAACTGACGCCGGAACAGAACGCGATGTTTGTGGACCGCACGATTGTCGAGCCGCCAATGTATCGATCATCGACATTCAAAACGCTGAGTCGAGTCTCCGATATCCGCCAAGCCGCCATGGTAGGTTGGAATGGAACGCATCAAGGGAATGTACGCTTCGGTGCAAAGACAATTCTAAACGACCGAGGCGCGGGAGTTAACAACAGGGTAGCTCGCGTTGCACAAGACGCTATCGGAGACGGTGTCGTAGCTGCGAGAAATCCTATCGAGGCAATTCTGGCCGATTCACAGTTGGTCTCTGCTTTGACTGACCACAGTCGAATTCTGGGGAATGGTCAATTCGACTCGGTAGGATTCGGAGGTGTCAGAGGAGCACAGAAAAACCTATATCGCTCGGTCAGTGCAATCGATGCGATCACGAGCGAATTTGCAGGCCGCGGATTCACCGCTGACATCAACGGCCGAGCCAATCAGGTGATTCGCTTCAACGCCGAGCAAAACGTGATCTATAAACAAGCGATTCGTGATCTGGTGGATTCCCGGCTACAGCAACCTCTGTTGTCGTATGAGATTCCTGACGCGAACGTGGTCTATCAGGCAGCTGACGTCGTTTATGCAGCATCGTTCCTGAACGAGTTCAACAGTCGTTCCGGTGTTCGAGCAACCAACGACTTCATTTCTGCTCTACCAAACATGATTAAGCAGTCTCGCCAGCAAAGTCTGCTGCGTCAGTACCCAACCGTGGATTCAGTCGCCGCTAGTCCAAGGATTGGACAATCAGCCCTCCAGCAGCACTACGATACATTGACCCGACAAACGAGTCTGCAAAACGATCTGGAGATTCTGATAGCGACAACTTTCCCAACCGACGCGAGTCTCAATCTGCCAAGTTTTGGTGTGTCGAAGACCGTTCGGCAACGATACCAAAGTGCCAAAGCTCTTCGTCAAATCGTTGCCGATCACCCCTACAGTTTGGGTGGCAGCGCGTTTGAACTTGCCGCCGACGGTATTTCATTGTCATTCAATCGACCGTTCCGAAACCTGCCGGACGTGCGGGCACGCGATGTTGCGTTTTTCCAAAGGATGCTGGACAGTCACAGTTGGACCGATATCGCCAAAAGAGCCGACTTCTCACTTGACGTTTATTCAAACGGTCAGAAACAGCTTAATCGCGTGTTTGAAGCGAACGCTTGGCAAAGTTTGAGAGATTTGGCTCACAACCCGATACGGCCCGATTACTCTCCTCACTCACAGATCAGCGGCTCCGCCAATGCACTCGCATCTTTCGTGCTTGACGACGATGCGGTTTTCGCCGCGCTGAAGGGCTTGGGGGTTCCCATTTTCACCGAAACATCGGTGGCAACGTATCGATCGACGCAGCCCAAGACAGCTCCGCGAACCGGCATTCCATTGTTTGCTGAAAACGAGACTGTGGTTGGCACGCAATTCCCCCTTTCCCTCGTCATCAAGACCAAGGTTCCCGCCTCGTCGCAAGGTCGTAGTGCAGGCACGTCGCTACGACCGAGCGGATTCTTGCATTCTGATTCGTCTCCCGGTCTATCGCCATCGATGACTCTGTCGCCAGAGGATGCCAGCTTGTCTCTCCATGCGGCAATCGAATCGTGGAACGAAGTTGGAAATCTGAACATTTTTCCCGCAGTAACGCTTTTGGTTCAGCCGCTTTACGGCACTCAGCTTGGCTATGTTGAACTCGGAGCAACCGATCAAGACGGATTGCCTTCTCGAGCGACCATCGTGATCGATGACGATGGTGCGGGACATGGCTGGTTTATCGATTCCACGCCAAATCAGTCCGAGGAATTCGCTTTCGATGAAAATGGTGCGCTTGTTGCCGTTGACGAGAATGCTGTTGGAAGCTTCGACCTGTTAAGCGTGTTGCAGCACGAGTTGGGACACATATTGGGCTTCTCGCAATCGTTTGACGGTTTCGAGGCCTTGAGTCACGGCGATGGACAAGGACGTCAAGTGATTGACACCGCTGCCGGATCACTGTACCTCGATCCATCCGGCAACGAACTTGACGCACGTCGACATCCCAATCAATTGATGGCGGGCAATTTACAACCAGGTGTTCGCAAGACCATCAGCAGCGCGGAATTCTCCGCGATTGAAATGGCTCAAAGGGCTTCAGAAATTGGTTTCGGATCGTTCGGTGTCGAAGGTCGACTCAACGGTAGCCCCGCCAACGGATTCAAGCCGATCGAAACCGCTTTGTCCACGCAAAGTCAAATTGGAACACTCAACAACACGACGTTTGCGGTAAGCGATCCATCCTCGCAGCAGTTTGGATGGAATGTCGTCGGCGATGTGATGATCGCCGAGGGTGCTGCCACGATCAGCGAAGACGTCGGTATGGTTTCGGATCTGTCGCAGACGTTTGTGATTCCTCAGGGTGTCAACCAACTGACCTTCACACTGGGCGGTATGAACTTGGATGTCGGAAGTGGGGCTCATCCGCCCGAGGCATTTGAAGTCGCACTACTTGATGCAAATACCACCACGTCGCTGCTCGGCGACATGGTAGGCATGGCCGGCGGGGATGCGCTGCTCAATATCCAAGCCGATGGCAACACCTTCTTTGCAGATTCAGTCATCGTGTCTGGTGCGAGCCAAAGCGGTGATCAAGTGGATTTGTCGGCGGAACCGATTGTTGTGACGGTGCCGATTCCTGAGTCGGCAAATGGCAAGACCGCGACGTTGTACTTTGATTTGGTTGGCTTTGGTGAGGACGCCAGTCGCGTTCGCGTGAGTGACATCCAACTCCGTGCCGACGTTGCGGAGGTCAGTTGGCAGAACCCGATCAACCGTTTTGATGTCGATGGCATGAATGGCGTGACGGCTGCCGACGCGCTGGCGATCATCAACGAAATGAGGGCGATCTCGGTTCATGATCCGGTGGACGATTACCGCTTGTTCCCGATTACCGAAACCGTTGGACCGCCGCCATTCTACGACGTCAACGGTGACGGACGATTGACGGCACTCGATGCCTTGCAGGTGATCAATGAACTGAATCAAGAGATCAACTATCCCGTTCAAGCCGAATGGCAGAACCCGAAGTTACGGTTTGACGTGGATGGAAAAGGCGACGTTTCTCCAGCAGACGCCTTGGCGATCATCAATGAGCTGACCGACGCGCGAATTCATAACCGAGCAACGGGCGAATTGCCCAGCATCACCGAGACGGTTCACCCAACGCCCTACCTCGATGTGAACGGCGACGGGAAAGTGTCCGCCGTTGATGTCTTAGAAGTGATCAACGAAATGATGCGCAAGACCAGCGGGGAACCTGAGTCCTATGACCAAGCTCTGCTCGATCTGCTGGGCGGTGCCTAAGGCAGCCTTGAAAACGACGAGGACCTTTCCTGTTATCCGCGATCCAGCCAGGACAAGTCCTACGACACTGCTAGGATGGAAAGGGGACGACAACGCTTCAAAATGAATGGAGTTGCAGCAGGCAACGAGCCCAAGTCTAGAAACGATCGTCCAACTCGACCGTTTCCATCACTTTCGTATTCCGTTCGACGGCGACCACCGTCGTCCGTTGGCGAAGACCATCGCGGCTTTCCGCCGTGACCGGCAAAACTTGACGCTTGTCCGGTAGCTTCATTCGAACGGTGAACGAACCGTCGGCTTGAAGCTTGACCGGTCGACCGGCGATACTCACCGTTGCATTCGGAGTGGTCTTGCCGAACACGATCAGCTCCGCATCGACCTTGAACGGCAACCTGGTTTGTCGTAGCAAGCTGGGGTCGGCCACCATTTGGCCCTGATCACCTCGGCTAGGCATTGGACGCTGCAGACGGTCCTCGAAAACCTCCTTCAAGTCACCAGCGTCGTTGTCGTAGCCGCCACTGAGTGAATAAATTCGCTCGTAATCTTCCGCAATGTCACTCCAGTGCTCATCGAGCCGCTCGCATTCGCCGGGATTCGGCGTTTCGACAACATTGCTGCGGCAAAGCGTGTAGAAATCACCGGTATCTGCCAAATACCCGATGACGACGCGGAATCGCGCCGGTGGCTCGTCCACGTCGATGTACCAGTTGTCCACCCCACCATGAATGGGGATATCCCGCGCAACCACTTCGGCACGATTGTTGGAAATGTCGCCAACCGCCAGCAGTCGCAGCATCGGTTTCGCAGAATGCCACCGCTCGGCCATGGCCGACTCAGCTCGCTGGACACTCGCTCGTGTGATCTCCCAACTCGCTTGAAGCCAATAAGAGTCACGCACCAGCAACACCACTCGGTCTTGGTGAGGTTCCGCCGCTCGGACCCGGTTTGCGCCCTTGGAGACGGCCGAACCACCAACCAACGTGCCGGTGGAAAGATCACGGTGCTGTTGCATCGTTTCTCGTCGGCTACGCATCTGAGCTCGAATGCGAGCGGTTTTTGCTGAAATCCGCTCGTTTTCCTCTTTCTTGGACATCTCCTCTGCTGCTCGCTGAGAATTCGCCGCAGCGGTCCGGGCTCGGGCGGCTGCGATTCGAGCCGACTTGCTCGGCGCGGGTCGACTGGTTGAATTGCTCGGAGTCGGCGTTTGCTTCACATCCACCTTGGAAGTTGATCGATTCACAACGCTCGGACGGGACCGCGAATTCGGCGATGCCTTCTTCTTATCGCTTTTGGTCCCATTCTTCGCATCCGCTTTCCGCCGTAGACGCCGCTGGACCTTCGAGATCGCGGTGACGAGATCGTCTTTCCGCATCCCGTGCCAGCCTTCGACTCCATAATTCTTGGCTAATTCAGCGAGTTCGCGTCGTGTTTGTGCTTTTAAGTCTGCGGTCTTGATCACCCTGCATATCTCCCAGCTGTTGAACTCGCCCGAATCACTCGGTTCCAAGTTGTCTATAAATCATGATTGATACGGCACCTTCCTCGTCCGGAACGGCCCCGACGCCCCGCACTAAAATGCCTCCCTTGCCTGCGACCGATTCGCCCTGCCGTCGGGCGATTGTGCTATTTTCGCCCCGATTTTCGACAGTAATGGCATAATCGTCACCGGAATCATTATGGCAAGGGAGCCCGCTCGGTTCTAGATGCAGCTGGCGAAAAGCTTGACATTCCCCCTTAGAAATCAGGGGAGCAGCCCTATTCTTCGTAAAAATAGTGTTAGAAAACGCATTCTTCCCAACTTGCCCTGGGCGAGTGCCTTGTCAAACTTGCCAAGTGTTCCCGTACTCTTGCCAAGGCTTAAGGAATGTTGTGGTGCCTTCCGTTACGAACGAAACGAACGAGTGGCCATAAAAAAATCCGAATGGGGGTGCGGCAAAATGTCGCGTCTGGCCTGTGGCGAATGCTCTCGCGCCTGCTTGTGCGAGGAAGTGCGGCCGGGGAACCTGCAGCAGACGATGAGGTACCAGAATGGATGAATCTGAGAGAAGAACGACGACCGGACCGATGCGGGCCGAACCGACGGACGCACCCATCGAGGGCAGCGGTTTGTTGCCGCCAGGTCAACGGTTTTCGTCAGATACGGCATGGTTTCGCTACGCCGGCATGGGGCTTGAACTGGCCGGGACGACCCTCCTCCTTACCGCGTTGGGATACTGGATTGATGCTTGGCGCGACGCCGAGCGGCCGTTGGCGACCGCACTGGGCATGCTCGTTGGATTCAGCCTTGGGATGACTCGATTCATCATCGTGGCACTCAACAGTGGGGTGTCGCAAGGCGCTACGCCGCCAGGAAGGCATATGAGCGAGAAACACTAAATGGAGCGATTTTGCAAGGAAAACCAGGCTCAAAACGTGCCGAGAACGGGTGACCCAAGCCACCCCAGCGGCGGTCGCGTGCGGAATGTCCAAACGGGCTGCGTTTACGTGATCGCGCTTCGCAACGTACTGGCATGCTGGATATTGGCTGTGGGGATGGGTGCCCTCACGACCGGGATCGTGGCGCCCGATCGGTTGCCCAGCTTTCTGATCCTCTCGATCTTCAGCGGGATGATCGCGATCAGTTCGTTGCTGCCCGGCCTGGGCTTGGGCGTGGCCAAGGAGGCCATTTCAAGGGGACAGAGGGATGTGAACAAAAAGGTGGACAGCCAGGTCGAACCGGGACAGGCGGCGCTGGCTCCCTTGACCCCATCGGAGCTCGACGAAGTCGCTCAGAGACGCATTGAACAAGGGGCCGAATTCGGTCGATTCCTGTTCGCTTGGGCGGCGGCGATGATGTTTCGTTTGGTCGGGACGGTTGCGTTGTTTTTGTTCTGCCGTTATCAATTGGCCGAACCAGAAGGTTGGCTCGCGCTGATCGTCCTCGGTTGGTACATCTACCTGACGACGATTGAAGTGTCTACTCTTGCCCGGGCCATGAATTTCCGCTCATGAATCGCTAACCAAAACGACGTTTTCGGATGCCTTTCCTCGTTGCCGCTGCCGATCATAGCCCAATCACTCATGTGGTTCCGCATCCGCTGCATCCTGAGCCGATTTTTGACCTCCACGTTGGGGGTGGCGACATTCCAGCGTTGAACATCTACGACGGGCACTATCGGTTCTTCATCACCAATCATTTGATGATGACGGCGGTGGCAGCGATCACGGTATTCATCGTTTTTGCCTATGTGGCGATGCGAGTTCGTCCGAAAGGCGAAGGATTGCAGGCCTATAAAACGAAGGGTCGGTTTTCGCAATTGTTTGAAACGATGGCCGCGTTCATCCGTGACGAAGTGGCTCGCCCAAATCTTGGCTCCTTGACCGACAAGTACATCTACTACATTTGGACCGTTTTCTTCTTCATCCTGTTTTGCAATGTGATGGGTTTGATTCCGATCGGTTACATCCTTCAATCGATTACGGGCGACACTCATTTTTCGCACTGGGGGGGAACCGCGACGGGGAACTTGTCGCTCAACGTGATGTTGGCGCTGACGAGTTTCGCGGCGATTTTGTTTATTGGGATTCGCGAAACGGGTGCCAAAGCTTTTTTTGCCCACTTCAACCCGGTCGGCTGGGACGATCCCAAGATGTTGCTGATTGGTATCCCGCTCTACGTCTTGGAGTGGGTGGGTCTGCTCATCAAGTCGGTGGTCCTTGCCATGCGACTTTTCGGAACCATGATGGCGGGGCACCTTGTGATTGCCGCCATCGTTAGCCTTGTTTTCATGGCCGCGAAAGTTTCTCCGATGCTCGGCTACGGCGTAGAGTTCTCAGTGATTCTCGGTGGCATTGCCCTTACGCTGTTGGAGTTGTTCATCTGTTTCTTACAGGCGTTCATCTTCACGTTTTTGACGGTCCTGTTCATTTCGATGACTGCCACGCACCACGAGGATCACGAACATGATGATCCCCATTCGGACGCGGGACGAATGGACCTGGATAAAATCACGGACCTGAAACGTTTAGGTCCCTTGGTCGACTAGTTCGTTTGTTAAATTGACTTTCACCCAATCGGTCTGCTATCGGCGAACGGTCGCAGACTTTTCACTTTCGAGAAAAATACCTCAGGAGTAATGCGAAGATGTTTGAAATGGCGATGATGTTGGCACAAGAGGCCGTCGTTCAAGATTCAATGAATTTCGGCAAGATGGGCCTTGGCATCGGCGTTGGTCTTGTGATCCTTGGCGCAGGCTGGGGCATTGGCCGTATCGGTGGCACCGCAGTGGAATCCATTTCGCGTCAACCCGAAGCCGCTGGCCCGATTAGCACCCAAATGCTAATTTCCGCGGCGTTGATCGAAGGGGTGACCGTGATTGCGTTGATTGTGATGTTCATGCTTAACGGCTAGTTTCGTTTGCTGAATTTGTTTTCCGTTCTCCGTTTGTTGCGTGTGAAGGCACCCTGATGCTTTTGAAATTGGTTCGTTTGTCGATTCCGTGCCTCGTTGCAGTGACGTTTGGCGGCATCTCGTCAACGGTTTGTTTTGCGGAGGCTGCCGATGCGGTGCATCAAAACGCTGCGGTCGACGGTGAAGGCCAAGCGATTGAACACGAAGATGCCCATACGCCACCGATTTTGCAGTTCGATGTCGGTTCGGCGGTCGTCAACATTGGGATCTTTCTCGGCGTGTTGGCCATTTTGTCAAAGTTCGTATGGCCGCCAGTCCTCAATGGTTTGAAAGCACGCGAGGACAAGATCCATAGTGACTTGGCAAATGCTGAGCGAATCAATACGGAAGCTCGTACGATGCTCGATCAGTACCAAACGAAGCTTGACGAAGCGTCCGGTCAAGTCCAAGCGATGTTGGCCGAGGCACGTCAAGATGCCGAGGCCAACAGCCAACGGATTTTGGCCGAGGCGAAAGCAGAAGCCGATCGCAATCGCGAGCGTGCGGTTGCTGATATCGACACAGCGAAAAAAGTCGCACTGACCGAGCTCGCCGGACAAACGTCGAACATCGCGATGCAAGTTGCCAAGCAAGTGGTCGGTCGCGAACTTCGCCCCGAAGATCATGCCGATTTGGTTCGCCAATCGCTCGATCGATTGCCCAGCAATAATTAGCGTTGCTTGAAAAGGGGTGCGATCCCTTTGTCAGCAACGGATCTGTTTTCCGTTCCATCCGACTTTATCAATGCGTTGCCAAAAAACGCAAGAGCCACTATGAGCGAAGCCCCGAAACACGACACGGTTCTTGATACCGGCGCCGAGCAATTGGGCAGGACCTACGCGCGGGCTCTGATGGGTGCAGCACAAAACGAAGGGGTGGCCGACCAAGTGGTCGAGCAGCTCGGTCGCGTCGTGGACGATTACCTTTCGCAAAGTGAACCGCTTGCCACGACGTTCGCGTCGCCTCGCGTGAAGCAGGAAGAAAAGATTCGTGTCATCGATCGACTCTTTGCTGACGATTTTCACCCAGTGCTTGTGAAGTTCTTGAAGGTGATGGCCCATCGTGAGCGTCTCGGCTACGTCGCCGCTGTCCGCATCGCAGCCGAAACCTTGTTGGATGAATCGGTGGGACAAGTTGTAGCATCCGTTCGTACGGCCACCGCACTCAATGAAGCCCTGCGTGGGCAAGTCACCGAACGATTGTCGGCCGTGTTGGGTCGGGCGGTTCGGTTGGAGGAAACGGTCGACCCCGATTTGGTCGGCGGGATGGTGATTCGCGTTGGCGACACGGTGTTCGACGGCAGCGTCGCCAATCGGCTTGATCAAATGGGCCGTAAGGCTCGCGAAGGCTTCTCGAGCCAGTTGATGAAACGGTTTGAGTCGTTTTTGAATGACAACACGTAAATTTTAGAAATACAAACCAACGCCCCTATCCATTGATTAGCGTTACCCATGAAATTTAGCAGCGACGAGATCGCATCGGTCCTCCAACAAGAGATCGATCAATTCGACAATAAGATTGATGTTCGCGAAGTCGGCACCGTATTAGAAGTCGGTGACGGGATCGCACGCGTCTACGGCCTGTCAGGCGTGATGGCCGGTGAAATGGTTGAATTCCCCAACGGCGCGATTGGACTCGCCTTCAACCTTGAGGAGAACTCCGTCGGCGTGATCATCCTCGGCGACTACCTGTCGATCGAAGAAGGTGACGAAGTCAAAGCCCTTGGAACGTTGCTTAGCGTTCCTGCCGGCGATGCTGTCATGGGACGTGTCCTTGACCCACTCGGCAACCCGCTCGACGGCAAAGGCCCCGTTCAAACCGATATCACTCGTCCCGTGGAAATCATCGCAACCGGCGTTGCCGAACGGCAACCGGTAACCGAACCGATGCAGACGGGCGTGAAAGCGATCGACGCGATGACGCCGATTGGACGTGGGCAACGTGAATTGATCATTGGTGACCGAAAAACCGGCAAGACGGCGATTGCGATCGATGCGATCATCAACCAAAAAGGCACGGGGGTGAAGTGCTTCTACATCGCGATCGGCCAAAAGGACTCCGCGGTGGCCAGCATCGTCGAAGTGCTGACGCAGAAAGGTGCCATGGAATACACCTGCGTGATCGCTTCGGGGGCAAGTGCACCCGCGCCGCTGCAATACATTGCACCCTACGCTGGCACGGCGATGGCCGAGCACTTTATGTTCAACGGCGGACACGCCTTGGTGGTTTACGATGACCTCAGCAAACAGGCGGTTGCGTATCGCCAAATGAGTCTGTTGATGCGTCGCCCGCCGGGTCGTGAAGCTTACCCCGGGGACGTTTTTTACTGTCACAGCCGGTTGCTGGAACGATCGGCGAAATTGTCGGATGAACTCGGTGGTGGCTCGATCACCAGTTTGCCGATCATTGAAACACTCGAAGGCGAGGTTTCTGCCTACATTCCGACCAACGTGATTTCGATCACCGATGGACAAATCTACCTGCAGCCCGACTTGTTCTTTGCGGGAATTCGTCCAGCAATGAACGCGGGGATCTCGGTTTCACGAGTGGGCGGTGCGGCTCAAATCAAAGCCATGAAAAAAGTGGCCGGTGGCTTGCGCCTCGACTTGGCTGCGTTTCGTGCCTTAGAAGCGTTCGCCCAGCTTGGCACCGACTTGGATCCGGCCACCCAAGCCCAACTTGACCGCGGATACCGTATGGTGGAATTGCTGAAGCAACCGCAATACCAACCGATGTCGGTCTCCGACCAAGTGCTAAGCCTGTACGCGGGAACACGTGGACACCTTGACGATGTGCCGATCAAAGCGGTCCCCCAATGGGAAAAAGACTTCTTGCAATATGCCAAAGACAAGCATGGCAAATTGTGCGACGAACTTGCTGAAAAGCAGGATCTGACCGACGAAGTCGCCGAAAAGATCGTTTCGATCATCAAGGAATTCAAAGCGGGCTACAAGCCTGCGGAAGCTTAAACCAGTAACTACCCCTGTGGCCAAAGAAGTGAGGATTCCGATGTCCAACCCCTTTACGCCACCCGAATCGAATCAGGCAAACGACCCAGCATCGATCGATGAATTTTCAACAAGCCAGGATGATCGCAATTTAGCCCTCATCGCGCACCTTAGCGGGTGTGCGGGCATTGCACTGGGCGGCTTGGTTGGTTTCGTCGGACCGTTGGTTCTTTACTTGATGTACAAAGACAAGTCACCTTTTGTGGAGTCACAAGCGAAAGAAGCACTCAACTTCCAAATCACGCTGTTGATCCTAAGTGTCATTTGTGTGGTCATCACCGTGGCGACCTGCGGAACGCTGTTCCCGATCGTGTTTGTCCCGATGGTCTTGCAAATCGTATTTGGAATTGTTGCCGCTTTGGCGGTTCGAGACGGGAAACCTTACCAGTATCCCTATAACCTTCGTTTGTTCCAGTAGTTTAAAATTATGGCCAACGCACGAGCACTCGATAAACGTCGCAAGTCAATTCGAAACATCCGCAAGATCACGCGGACGATGGAATTGATTGCGACGGCGCGTTACAAGAAAGCGATGGATCGTGCGCACGCGGCGACGGCTTACACGAACCAAATCACCAAGATCGTCAGCCGTTTGGCAGCTGCCGGCTTGGAGGTCCAACACCCGTTGTTGGAAAAACGCGAAGTCACCCAACACGCCCGCGCGTTGGTGTTGACCAGCAATCGGGGATTGTGCGGCGGCTACAACGGCAACGTCCTTCGTGCTGCCATGCCGCTGATCCGCGAGCTTCGCGAATCGATCGACGATGTTCCGGTCGATGTCAGTGGCAAACGGGGTATGAACGGTTTCAAGTTCCGAAAAATTAAGATAGCGGACGCCTACCTTAATTTCGAAGACCAGCCCGCGTTTGCCGAAGTGGAGAAGATCGCCGAGAAATACCTGTCGATGTACATCACCGGGGAACTCGATCGGTTGGATGTCGTTTACACAAAATTCATTAGCACCAGTCGCCAACAAGCGACGGTCGAAACGCTTTTGCCACTCGGTTCACTCGACGCCGAGGATGCATCGTCTGCGGAAAGCGGAGTTAACGCCGAGTATGAGTTTCTGCCGTCGGCCGAAAGTATCCTGGAGGAGGTCGTGCCGACCAGCTTCAAGGTTCGGTTGTTCAAGTGCTTCCTCGATGCGGCCGTCAGCGAGCAGGTGGCTCGGATGATCGCGATGAAGGGTGCAACGGAGAACGCGGGCGACATGATCAAACAGCTTTCGATGACCTACAACCGAGCACGACAAAGCCAAATCACTGGCGAGATCATGGAAATCATCGGCGGCGTCGAAGCCCTCGAAGGATAGAAAACAACGTAGCGGAAGTCGCAGCGACTTTCGTTGAACACGGCGGAAACGGAACTCGCAGAGAGTTCCGGTACCGACGATCACCCTACTTGAAACCAAACTAACAAAAACATGTCTACTGCAACCGAACAAGGCGTGATCGGCAAGGTCACACAAGTGATTGGATCGACCTTTGATGCGGAATTCCCGGAAGGCCAGTTGCCGAAGATTTACAACGCGGTTGAAATCAAAAGCGAGCACAAAGGTGTGACGATCAACTTGATCGGTGAGGTTCAACAGCACCTCGGTGGCGGTCGCGTTCGTGCGATTGCGTTGGGCAGCACCGACGGAATGATGCGTGGCATGGACGTGTTGGACTTGGGCAAACCGGTCACAGTGCCCGTGGGTCAACAAACCCTCGGCCGGGTCTTCAATGTGCTCGGTAACCCGATCGACAATCGTGGCCCTGTCGAAGCCGATGACTATTGGCCGATCCACCGTCAAGCTCCGGTCATCTCGGAACTGTCGACCAGCACCGAAGTGTTTGAAACCGGCATCAAGGTGATTGACCTGCTGACCCCGTTCGTTCGCGGCGGAAAAGCGGGGCTGTTCGGCGGTGCGGGGCTCGGCAAGACGGTGATTCTAACCGAGTTGATCGCTCGGATCGCCAGCAGCCATGGTGGCTATTCGGTGTTCGCGGGGGTCGGAGAACGAACCCGTGAAGGAACCGACCTTTGGCTGGAAATGCAAGAAACCGAAATCGGTCAAACCGGCCGCAAGGTGATCGAGCAAACCTGCATGGTGTTCGGCCAAATGAACGAACCACCGGGGTCGCGTCTACGCGTCGCGCTTTCGGCTCTGACCATGGCCGAGTATTTCCGCGATTCCACGGGTGCAGACACGCTGTTGTTCGTCGACAACATTTTCCGTTTTTCACAAGCCGGTTCCGAAGTTTCGGCACTGCTGGGACGTATGCCATCGGCGGTGGGCTATCAACCAACGCTTGCGACGGAGATGGGGGCACTTCAAGAACGCATCACGTCCACCAAGAAGGGTGCGATCACGTCGGTGCAAGCGGTTTACGTTCCTGCGGATGACCCGACCGACCCCGCCCCTGCGACCGCTTTTAGCCAACTTGACGCCTTCATTTACTTGGAACGATCGATTTCCGAAAAGGGGATTTATCCAGCGATTGACCCCCTCGCATCGAACTCGCGTATCTTGGATCCTCAGTATGTTGGGGATCGTCATTACGCGATCGCTCGCCGAGTGCAAACCATTCTGCAACGGTACCGCGAACTTCAAGACATCATCGCGATTCTTGGCGTCGACGAGTTGAACGAAGAGGACAAGACGGTCGTGCATCGTGCACGTCGGATCGAGCGGTTCTTGTCGCAACCGTTCTTGGTCGCCGAAGTGTTCACCGGCAAGGCGGGGGAAATCACATCACTCGAGGACACGATCCGCAGCTTTGAAGAGATTTGTGATGGCAAGTGGGACCATCTGCCCGAGCAAGCCTTCATGTATGTCGGTGTGATCGAGCAGGCCGAAGCCCAAGCCAAAAAGATGGAGTTGAAGTAGCCGATGTCGATTCGATGTGTTGTCGTGACTCCCGAAAAAACCGAGTTTGACCGTGAGGCCGATTCGGTGGTGTTGCCGATGTTCGACGGCGAGCTTGGCGTCTTGAACGGCCGCGCTCCGTTCATTGGTCGACTTGGTTATGGGACGCTGCGTCTGCAAACGGCGGCGGGACCCGAGCGATACTTCATCGACGGCGGCTTCGCTCAAGTGGAGAAGGACGTCGTTAACGTCCTCACTTCCCGGGCGGTCCCTGTCGACTTGCTCGACAGCGAGCAGGCGCAAGCCTCGTTGGAGAAAGCGTTCGAAATGCCCTCGGTCACGCCGGAGCAAGCTTCGCTGAAAGAAACCGCCATCCGCCGAGCTCGAGGGCAATTGCGAGCGTCGCGATAACCCGGTTGATTGATGTAGAGTGGGTCTTGGCGAAGGTCATCAGCGAATACGCTCCCACCACATTTTTCGCTGTTAATCCGTAAGTCAGCCACAAAAGGCCGGTCCAGTAAGCTGCCACGATTTCTCCGGGGCCAGACCTTCCTTATCGCTCACACAGCTGCGCACTTTGAAAAAGTCGGCGGTACGCCATCCTGGGGCGGCTCGGTTCGGTTAAACTATGGGGGCATCCCGCATCCTGTAGACGAAAAGGCGAAAAATGAGCGAAGAGTCGGAACTATTTGGACGAATTGGTGGCACCGAGGGTCTGTCGAAGATCGTCGATACGATGTACGAGTTGGTGTTGGCCGATCCCGAGCTATCGCCCATTTTTCAGCACGCCGATATGGAACGTGTGCGGAAAATGCAATTCGAGTTTCTCGCGGGCGCTTTTGACGGGCCATTGAATTACGCCGGTGTCGAATTGACCGCGGCTCATCGTAACCGCGGCATTCGTGCACAGCACTTTGCCAAGTTCTGCAGTCATTTTGCGGACTCCGCGAAACAACATGGCGTTAGCGATCGGGATATCGATAACGCTCTCGGGCGATTGGCCACGTTTAAGGACAAAATCACCGGCGAGATGAACGTCGACGGTTGACCTCGATCACCTTAAGTTCTCCATCAGGAACGACCAGGTGTCGGCGTACTCGTCGATCTTTTTGGTCACGGGAGTGCCCGCTCCGTGGCCGGCCCTTGTCTCGATGCGAATCAACGTGGGATGGTCACAAGCTTGTGCCGCTTGAAGCGTGGCTGCGAACTTAAAGCTGTGCCCAGGAACGACCCGGTCATCACGGTCGGCGGTGGTGATCAGTGTAGCAGGATAGCAGGATCCCGATTCGATATTGTGAAGCGGCGAATAGGACAACAAGTTTTCGACTTGATCGGCTTCGTCACTGCTGCCAAATTCAGTCACCCAAGCCCATCCAATCGTGAACTTGTGGTACCGCAACATATCCATCACACCGACACCTGGCAGGCAAGCTCCGAATAAATCAGGACGCTGAGTCATGACCGCTCCGATCAACAAACCTCCGTTGCTTCGGCCTTGCCCCGCCAACAAGTGACTCTGGGTATAGCCCTTCTGGATCAAGTGTTCCGCCGATGCGATAAAGTCATCGAAGACATTTTGTTTCTTCAATCTCATGCCGTCCTCATGCCAATCGCGTCCGTACTCGCCGCCGCCACGAAGATTGGCCACTGCATAGATACCGCCGCTGTCGATCCAAGCTGCATTGGCTGGCGAAAACGATGGCGTGATTGAGATGTTGAAACCGCCGTAGGCATACAGCAACGTTCGGTTACCACCATCAAGTTTCGTGTCGCGGTGACGAGTCACAATGATCGGCACCTGAGTCCCATCTGGGCTGGTCGCGAACAGTTGCTCGGTAATGAAATCGTCCACATTGATGGCAACCTCGGGAGTCCGCCACAGCGACGTCTGGCCGGTTTTCAAGTCAACACGATAGATCGATTCGGGGGTGACGTAGTTGGTAAACCCAAAAAACGTCTCCGTGGCATCTTGACGGCCACCGAATCCGTGCACGGAACCCACACCGGGCAAAGCCAAATCATCGATCCACTCGCCCGCGATCGAATGGCGTGCAATGTGGCTGCGAGCATCCTTTAAAGAGTTGAGATAAAATGTTTCGCCAAACAGACTCACCGATTCCAGAACGTCATCGGATTCCCCCACGACTTCCTTCCAGTCGGCTCGTCCGCTATTCCCTACGGTGACGGCAATCAAACGTCGTCGCGGGGCTTCGTGGTCGGTCAGAAAGTACAGGACATCTTCTCTTGAACCGATGCACTCGTATTCGGCGTCGAATCCCATGATCAGTGGGTTTACGGTTGCGTTCGGGTTCGTGAGGTCTTTCACGAAGACTTGCGACTTCGGTTCGCTTCCTTTCCAGTTGTGAATCACCAAGTAGCGTCCGTCATCGGTCACCGAGGGTTGGAATCCCCACTTGGGCTCGTCGGGTCGCTCGAGAATCAGCTGGTCCTTGGATTGATCGTCGCCGAGTCGGTGAAAAAAGAGAGTCTGGTTTTCGTTCTTACCGAGCAGCGCTTCGCCTTCGACGGGTTCGGCGTAGCGTGCGTAGAAAAAGCCGCTAGCGTCAGGCATCCAGGCGATGCCACTGAACTTCACCCAACGGACGGTGTCCGGCAGATCGTCCCCCGTTTCGACATCACGAACCCTCCAGGTCCGCCAATCGCTTCCCCCGTCCGCGAGTGCGTAGGCACATCGCCGTCCGTCTTTGGTGATCGCGGTTCCTGCCAGCGCGACCGTGCCGTCTTGACTTAACGTGTTGGGGTCGATCAACACTTCGCGGTCGGCATCGAGCGAGGCAGCCTTGTACAGCACGCTCTGGTCCTGCAAACCGTTGTTGTGGGTATAGAAGTATCGGTCACCCTTGGACGCAGGCAGCCCAAACCGTTCGTAATTCCACAGTTTCTCGAGCCGATCCCGCATGGCCGACCGCTGCGGTAATGATTGCAAGTAGCCCTGAGTGACTTCGTTCTGAGCTCTGACCCACTGGGCCGTTTCCACGCTTTCCGTGTCCTCGAGCCAACGGTAAGGATCCGCGACGATGTGGCCGTGGTAATCGTCCGTTACGTCAACCCTCTTGGATTGGGGATATTGCATCGTGTTTGTCGATTTCTTGGTCGGGGTCGAGTCAGCTGCGGAAAGAGGGAGTGTCGCAAGAGCCAAAAAGCATAACGGGAAACCAAACATTTGTTTGCAAAGAACGTGTAACATTGAATATCGTTTGCCTGGAGCGGTAGTGATGGTGAAAGGACGAAAGCAAGCCATGGCGGAGCCGCGCAAACGGATTGCGACCCGAAGGCAACGTAGCATCTTGCCCAGCGCGTGAAGCAAGGTCGGCTGGCCAGTTAACAGGTTGACGGGGCCCAGCATGCGTTTGGCTTCGGGGCAGCGGATGCGCAGCGTGCAAAGCGGATTCTACCTTAAAAATAGGAGAAATGGTTCGTTGGCAGCGTTCTCGGATGTCACAACCGATCAAGTTGACAGCGGACGAGTGCACGATTTTTGGGCCCGTCATCCGCTGTTGCTCTTGGCATTGGCGTCCGCAGGCGGGATTGCGGTGGACGTCGCACTGGACGTTCCATTCTCGATGCGATTGGTCGCTTGGATTTTGACCAGTGGCATCGCTGTGCTCGCCTTTGCAAACCATCGTGAACGGATCCGACGTGCGGGTCTCGTCCTGGGGGTCACGGTTTTGGGGGGACTCAGTCACGCGCACCGTGACCACCGCTATGAAACGGCTCCTCTGCTTGAAATCGCTCCGAAGTTTGCTGAACCAGCGATACTTGACGGACGAATCGACCGGCCGATCGTGATCCGACGGCATCCGCTGGGTGATTTACCGCAGCGGAAGGACCAATCGGAATGGCAGTCAATCCTCGAGCTTGACTTGACGCATTGCCGGCGGGGCCAATCGTTTCAACCGTGTCAGGGGCGTTTGTTGGTCGTCAGCAATGGACGGCTCGAACAGCTTCGCCCCGGTGACGTGGTTCGAGTTCACGGGCAACTTCAGAAGATCAACGGACCGACCAATCCGGGTGAAATCGATTTTCGTGATGTCTACCGTCACCGCGGGATTCACGCGCGAATGGATGTCGATTCGAAAGAGCAAATCGTTGTGATCGGGGAATCCTTTGATTTCGATCGTCCGATCGCTACCCTGGCCGCACGAAGCCGAGAGCTGTTGCTTCGGCACTGCGGTGGCTCGGCCGGCCCCTTGGCGGTGGCCTTGGTGATTGGACAACGTGAGTTTGTCGATTCCGACACGCGCGACTTGTTGTTGGTGACGGGAACCGCCCATCTGCTGAGTGTCAGCGGGTTGCACTTGGCGATCGTGATTGTCTTAGCGAGTTGGACGGCGACGCTGCTTCGCTTTCCCCTGAGTCTACGGATTGCTTGGATCTTGTTCATCTGTGGTCTCTACACCGCGATCACGGGCGGTCGACCTCCGGTGATGCGAGCGGCCGTTTTGGTTGGCATGGTGATGCTGTCGCTATGGTTTCGCCGTCCGGCCCAGCCCATCAACACATTGGCACTTGCTGCGTTGATCTTAATGTTTTTGAATCCCAAGAACTTGTTTCATGTAGGGGTGCAGCTGTCCTTTCTCGCCGTCGGAACCTTGTTCCTTTGTGGGCGGAGATCGATCGCCTCGAATCGAGGTGCCGAGGCTGCGTTGGAGAACGAACAGGAGCTTGACCGATTGATTCGCTCTTCGCAGCCCGCCTACTACCGGTATGGTCATTGGGTCGCCAGCAAGTTATCGAAAGCCGTCTGGTACAGCGGCTGTGTCAGCGCGATCAGCATGCCGTTGGTGTGGCACCAGTTTCATGTGGTGTCATTCGTCGGTGTCGTCACGAACATCGTATTGAGTCCCTTCTTGTTTTGGTGTTTGGCGATGGGAGTGGCGACGGTGGTCGGCGGATGGATCCTTGATCCCCTGGCGGTCCTTCCTGGTTTCTTGTGCGCCGCAGGTTTGTCGGTGATGCGCGGGATCATTGACGTTGCTGCAGCGATTCCGGCGGGGCATTGGTGGTTGCCATCGCCTCCGGTGTGGTGGGTGGTTTTGTTTTATGTGGTGATGGTTGGCTCGCTATCGCTGCGTCATCCGAAGGCGTCATGGTTTCGCTACGCTTGGATCCCACTTTGGGGCTTGATTGCATGGGGATTGGCAACGACACCTTCGCCCCTGCCAGACGATTCACTCGAAGCGACATTTGTTGATGTCGGACATGGAACCTGCGTCGTGCTTCGTGATTCGAGCGATCGCGTTTGGCTTTACGATTGCGGACGACTTGCGAACAGCAATGGCAGTAGTCGAGACATTGACACGACGCTTTGGTCGATGGGAGTGACCGGTTTGGACGCGATTTTCCTATCGCATGCGGACACGGATCACTACAATGCGCTGCCAGGAATTTTGCGGCGGTTCCAGGTTGACTTGATCGTGTCCCCACCGGGGATCCTTGCCGAACGAGAGATCGGTTTGGTCGCGATCCGTCAGGCTATTCAGGCACATGCCGTACCGATTCAAGAAGTTGCCGCAGGTGATCGGGTCACGGGGTTCCGATCAGGTGTTTCGGTTTTGCACCCACCACGCTTTGAAATAGGCGGAAGTGATAACGCCAAAAGTATGGTGTTGCAGATCAACCATGGTGGGGAGGTTTTGATACTGCCCGGTGATTTAGAACGGCCTGGAACCGACGTGTTGATCAAGCAAAGACGCCCACCGCCCGGTGGCGTCTTAATGGCTCCGCATCATGGCAGTTTGACGATGGACGCCAAGTCGATATTGCAGTGGTCACGGCCCGCGGAGGTGATCGTCAGCGGCGGCAAGCGGGCCCGCAGACCGGAAGTCCGTGAAATGCTTGGTGTTTTGGGATCGACCGTCCATGTGACAGCCGACGTGGGAGCGATTCGTGTCCAGCTTGATGAGCGCGGAACGATTCGAGTGAATTCCTGGCAAGACGGCGGTTGGTAACCGCTGTGGGATCAGCTGTCGCCGATCGGATCGTCCGACAAGTCACCCTCAGTGATCATTTGGAAGCCCTTTTCTTGCAGCGTCTTCATCGCAAAATCGATGTTTTCCACCATGATCGCGACCGCCGGTTTTCCATGGGGCCGGACGAACAGGGGGTAAGCCTGAACGATATTCAGTTCCGCTTGCAACAGCGCCGTGCAAACGCGAAGCAGGGGTTGGGGGCCTTCGGGTAGCTCGATCCCCACGAGGTCCGTTTCGATGATTGCCAGTCCGCTGCGTTCAAGGATTTCACGGCCACGGTCGGCGTCGCTGACCAAAAAACGGACGAACGCACATTCGGCCGCATCGTTGATCGACAGGGCGCAAATTCGGATCCCCGTTCCCTCAAAACGCTTGACGACTTCCAGCAGCTGGCCAACCCGGTTCTCCAAAAAGACCGTAAACTGGCGCAAGGCCGGGTAGTTGCGACCGCGAGCGGTCTCGAATGCCGTTCCTGAATCCGATCCTTCGCTGTTGCCCATGATTCGCTCGTCTTGTCGCGTAAATGCTGGTAGAAAACTAGCTGCCAGTGTAGGCTTCGGCCACGTTGTTGGTCAATCTTCGTTATTTTTCTTCATCAGGGTGCAAACTTGACCCAGGCAAGCACGAATTCGCCCGTTCTGCAAAACGGTGCCACTCATACGATCAATTTTCGCGTTGAATACCACGAAACCGATGGACAGGGACATGTCCACCATTCGAGGTACGCCAGCTACTTCGAGCGCGGGCGGGTTGAGATGCTGCGGTCCGCCGGATTGAGCTACAAGCGGCTCGAAGAGGCAGGGTTCATGTTGGTGGTGACCGAAATCAACGTCAAATACCACGCTCCGTCGGGTTTTGACGATGTTTTGACCATGACGACGGAGCTGACCGGATTCCGCAAAGTCCGGCTCTATCACCGCTACCGAATCGAGCGGGATGGTCTTTTGATCGTCGAAGGCACCACCACGATCGCCTGTGTAGACCACCAGGGACAACCCCGACGGCTACCGAGTCATTGGTAACCGTTGGAGTTTAGCCGTCCGACTGCCTATTGCTTTGCTACCGCTTGATCTAAACGTAGATGGGGATGAAATGCTCGCTGCAGAGTAAAACCAAGTGATATCTAACTTCCCCTGATTTCACTCGGAGCAACGAGCAATGTCGAAAATAACCTATCACGTCGGACTGGACTATCACCAACACAGC
>NZ_SJPV01000018.1 GCF_007860135.1 Novipirellula artificiosorum | reverse complement strand
TCGTGGCGGCCTCCTTGCCTTTGTGAAACGGATAGTGAGATACCCGAATCATGGCAGGTTGGCCGCTTTTTGTTTACATCAATCCCATCTGCCGCTCGAACGAACCGGCGGACCGCCGGTTACGCCCTTCAAAATTGTGCCCCTGGTTTCCCATCACGGTTTGAACACCGAATTTCTTTGCCGCCTTCTGCAGGGTGCGAGCCTGCCAGAGATCGTGCGTTAGCGGTTTCTGGGTTTGCACAGCGATACCTCGCTCGATTGCGGCGTAGGTCGCCACAAAATGCGTATGATCCGGCGTGCTGACGATAACGAGATCCAGCTCTTGATCGTGAGTATCGAGCATCTTACGAAAGTCCCGGTATCGTTTCGCGTTCGGGAAGGCATCGAAACCAAGTGCTCCCGAGACATCATCTACGTCGGTGATCGCTACCACGTTTTCACGCCGACAATCCCCGAAAGCCGTTTGTGCGATTCCGCCACCGCCAATCATAGCCACATTCAGTTTCGAATTTGCATCAGACGTCTGCCCGATAGCACACCGCGGCCAAGCCAGAGACCCGGCACTTAGCAAGCTCAGCCTCAAGCATTCCCGACGCGACAAGTTTGAATTCAATTGGTTCATGATAATAATCCGGTGATGGTTCTCGTTGATCCTGAATAAGTGCTGCGGAAATATTGGTTGGGGAGGTCACGCCTGTCAGTCTTCACCAGGCTTGTCTCCCAACACGTATTGCAGACCCTCGAGCCAGTGTTGAATCACCAACGGATTGTGGAACGTGGATTTGTTATGCCCGAGAGAGGAATAGAACACGCGTCCTTTCCCGTACTCCTTAAACCAGCTGATGGGATAATCCTTGTCTTCTCGCTTGAGTGGTTTGGTCGGCTTGTCGGAATGGTCGACATCAACGGATAAAAGGACATGCAGTTCGTCTCGCGAGTAGGGCTCTTTCATCTGGTAGATCTCTTCCGCGATCGAGAACCCTTCACCCTTAAAAATATCTTTGCATAGTGCGTGATCGGGCTGCTCAATCCGAATGCTCACCGTCTGGCTCCCTGACCAGGGATGCCCGTCGAAGTAGCCGCCGATCATTTCGCCATAGGCAGGAGATTTTTTGAGCGTATCAGTAGCCGCGTGAATGCCAAGGAAACCGCCGCCGTTTCTGACATATTCGGTCAGGTTCTTGACCAAACGCTGGGCGTTGGCCACTTGAGCTGCCTGCTGCTCCGCCGAGAGTTCGTCGAACAGGTGCCGGGCGATGGGACGGTAAAATACTTCGCCTGTCGTGTTGGCGAAACAGACGGAGTCGAATTGCTTCAGCGCATCCGGTTCGAAATGGGCCAGATCGTCGCTGACTACGGCTGAGTAGGCGCCGGTTTCTTGACCGAGCATCTCCAGAACGACCTTGCCGGTGGGAATGACAAAGCGATGAGGACCGTGGCTTACAGCATAGACCAACAACTTGCGAGGTTTGGCCGGAGAGACGCTCGGTTTGATATCACGAACGACGCTTTTAAATTCCGAGACAACTTGCTGGTCGACTTCATGAACTTGGTTGAACTTGTCGATTACCTGTTGCCTCTGCTGGTCTTTCACCTGATTGGCGTCGCCTTGTGCTTCTGTTTCTTGGGCGGCCAAAATGGGCAACGCCAATCCTAACAACAGCAAGCACTGGAATAAACGCGGGATGCAAATTGTCATTTCTTGAGTCCTTGTGTATTTGATGGTTACGGCTGAGATGCGGTGACAATCGTTGTTGGTGACCCGGGCGGGACTTAAATGGGGTTGCTTCCGGATCGTCAGGCGTACCGCGGATAGATCACCAGCTGCCCATTCTCGAGCGTGGCATAGTGACACCCCTGAGGATCCTTGTACATCACCGACTTCCAAATCAGGATCCTGCTCCTGCTTTGGCCGGGCAGAACACCCTGAAGCACCAACCTTCCATCTTCGTTAATCTTTAGTTCACATTCCAAACGGGGGAATTCGCGGACATCCTCGTCCATCAACCGCTCACCTTCCTTCAGAATCACCTGATCAATGGGATCGGTCTTGGTTACCGCGCTGTGCTGCGAAACATCGCCGTCGGTTGCATCCAACTGCACCCGAAACTCGGCTTCGGCCGAAGGTGTGCACCCTCTTTCAGGTTGGCAAAGCGGACCTCCGGAAAGTCGCCTTCCCGTTGGACCGTTGCCACTTCCTTTTCGACCTCCGCAAGGATGCGGTTCCAGTCCATGAAGTGGGTCCGGGCCATCAATTGCGTTTTGTATTGCGACGAAGCGATCGCGGCGTACGCCTTCGACTCGTCGACCGCATCCTTTAGATGGGCCATGCCTTCGATATCGTTCAGCGTTTCCTGAAGCTCCACATTACCGCCCATCTCTGCCCGCAACGCGGGAAGCGCATCGAGTGCAGGCGCTGCATGTTCATCCAGCCTGTCCGCCACCTGCAGCGGCGTGATGCCTTTCAGTGGTTGTCCGGTGACAATAGCCTTTCCCCATTCTTCCACCGAGTGAATTCCCGTCGCGCCAAAGGTCATGACGTTCCAGTGAAACAGATAGATCTCAATCCCACGATCTTCAGCGTATTGGAATACACGCTGCCAATGATTGATCTTCTCTTCGATGGAGATCTTCTTGACTCGCTGCAGCGTTCCCGGTTTGTCTAAATCCACATCCTGCAATCTGTTTTTGTAGTGAGGCTGCACGATGTCGTCGGCGACGCGATAGACATCGTCCAGCGCCACCTCGGGATACTCTTCCAGCTGGATGATGGAAGGATAGGGATGAGTACTCCACAAGCTCAGCACGTTGTACCGGTAGCGCGCCAAGTCATCGAGATAAGCTTGCCAGAATTCAAAATCCCAAATCGTGTCAATGTTTTTCTGAGCTGCATCGCCTGTATCGTCATACGAAGGCGTGCGAGCATCCCACGGATTGTTAAATTTGATCCCTCGTTTCTTTACGAACGGCGTTCGCTGCTGCTTCTCAACTGGAAGACCAAGCCGGATAAGGTCTGCAACTTCTAGCCCGCCATACATCGCGCCCGTCGCATCCGACCCAACAATCTCTATCTCGGCCGGTCCAAGAGATCGAATTTGAAACGCTTCGGGCGACGAATCATCCGGCTTGACGATCAATGCGACCTGAATGTCTTCTCGGCCAACCTCTTCGAGTGCATCTTCCAATTCCTGGGCCGCGAACTCCAGCGGAGGGGTCTTTGCATCCCAGTGGACCGAACCCGCGGCACGACCTTGCAATGGGGTGCCCAAAACGAATAGCAGCCAGAGAAACGGTCCTGGCATTTTGTTCATTGCGTTTGTCCTATTGGAACGACAACCGCGATACGGTTGATCAAAGCGTGGAGTTACAAGGTGGGGTAGCGATGGTCATCGGTCTTCCAATTGCGACCGGGAATACGGCTCCAACGTCGTCCCTAATGCTCGCGTTACATGCTAATAACGGAATGGCTGGAAAGGTAACGCGCCGTTCGTCAATATTTCCTAAACCGGTCACTTTTCAATTCCGGCACCGCACCCAAAACGCTCGTAACCTCGCGGCCGATCCGTCTTAAAATGGACCTCAACTGGCCTACTCTGGATTGATCTCATTCACCATTCTCAATAACCTTATCGCATGAGAATAAAAGCGAGCATTGAAAAGGTCCCGGGTGGGATGATGGTGATCCCCTTAATCTTGGGAGCCCTGATCAATACATTCTTCCCGCAGGTGCTTCAAATAGGCGGCTTTACGACGGCCATCGCCACAGGTGCGACCGCTATTATTGGCGTCTTTTTGTTCTGCATGGGTGCCGGCATGGATATCAAAGCAGCGCCCCAGGCCATCAAAACCGGGATAGTCATTACATCGGTGAAGTTGGCGGTGGGTGTCGCGATCGGTTTGCTGGTAGCCCACTTTTTCGATGAGAACGGCCTGTGGGGGCTATCCTCACTGGCAATCATTTCATCGATGACCAATACCAACGGCGGGCTCTACGCAGCTCTCACCGGCGAGTTCGGTAGCAAGTCCGAAGTCGGGGCCATCGCCATCATTTCAGTCAACGACGGCCCGTTCTTAACGATGATAGCCTTAGGAACCGCAGGCATTGCCACGATCCCATTCCTTTCACTTCTGGGTGTTGTCTTGCCGATCGCTTTCGGAATGATTGTAGGGAATCTCGATCGTCAACTTCGTGATTTCCTGATGAAGGGTGGCCCCATGTTAATCCCGTTCTTCGCATTTGCGCTGGGGTGTGGGCTCAGCCTAGAGATGCTTCTCAACGCTGGTTTACCGGGGATCCTGCTCGGGGTGGCGACAGTGGGCATTGGAGGATTCTTCAATGTTGTGGCAGATCAATGTACCGGAGGGACCGGTGTGGCTGGCGCGGCAGCATCAAGTACAGCGGGGAATGCGGTGGCAACACCCGCTGCTGTCGCCTTGGTTGATCCAAGTCTGGCGGCGACCGCAGCGCTTGCCACTCCCCAGGTAGCCGCCTCCACCATTACGACAGCCATTTTGGCCCCGCTCTTAACAACCTATATTGCGAAACGCAACAAACGAACAAAGACAGAATCAGACACACCACCTACCGAGAAAGCGTAACCGAGACCCATGAAAATAACAGAATCCATCCACAAGTATGCCAAAGTCGGTCTGGTCCATTTCATGGCCTATCCCTCAACCATAAAAGGGGAAGGACCTTTTGAAGAAACCATTCGCAAAATCGCAGTCGATGACTATTTCGACGCGATTGAAATTTCCTGGATCAAGGATGCAGCCACCCGATCCAGGGTGAAGCGAATACTTGATTCCTCCCACTTGTCCGTCGCCTATGGCGGTCAGCCACGCTTGCTCACAACCGGACAAAACATCAACGACTTGGATCAATCGAAACGTCTCGAAGCGGTCGCCAATCTAAAGGACGGTATCGACGAGGCTTATGAAATGGGAGCGGTCGGCTTCGCCTTTTTGAGCGGAAGGTATACGGAAGAAAAGAAGGAAGAAGCGTATCAGGCATTGGTGGCGTCCACCAAGGAAATCTGCGCGTACGCCGCAACACGGGGAGATATGAAAATTGCCCATGAGGTGTTTGATTACGATATTGACAAGTGCTCACTGATTGGTCCTGTTGACTTGGCAAAACGCTATGCTGAGGAAGTCACCGCTGAATTCGACAATTTCGGCTTGATGGTGGATTTGAGTCACCTACCCATTATGCATGAAACGCCACGCCAATCATTAATCCCTGTAAAGGATTATGTCATTCACGCACACATGGGTAATTGCATGATGCAGGATAAGAACGACCCAGCGTATGGCGATGCACACCCACGCTTTGGATACCCGGGGGGCGAAAACGATGTACCGGAACTCGTGGAATATCTGAAGGTACTATTGGAAATTGGCTATCTGGATCCCGACAATCGACGCTTCTTGAGTTTTGAGGTAAAACCGGTAGGCGATGAAGATCCAGATCTCGTCGTCGCAAATGCAAAACGCGTGCTTAACCTCGCCTGGGCACAATTGTAGTGTTTCAGAACCATGCAACTCCAACACGCCATTCCCTCATTTGTTCATTCGGCTTGAAATCAGGAAACGATCCTAAAGATGAAAATCGTAGTTTTAGACGGCTATACCCTTAATCCCGGCGATTTAAGCTGGGACGGAATCAAGCAACACGGGACGTGTGCCATCCATGATCGCACAAACTTTGCACCCGAAGCCGTGCTTGACGCGATCGGTGACGCTGAGATCGTGTTCACTAATAAAACGCCACTTCCCAAGCAGGTCTTGGAAAACACGCCATCGCTAAGATACGTCGGTGTCTTGGCGACCGGTTACAACGTGGTTGATGTTCAAGCAGCCAGGGCGCGCGGGATTGTGGTTACCAACATTCCAACCTACGGTACCGCGGCGGTAGCTCAGTACACGATGGCGTTATTGCTGGAGATGTGTCATCACGTAGGGGATCATAGCGAAGAGGTGAAGAAAGGAACCTGGACAAAGGGACCCGATTTCTGCTTCTGGAAATACCCCTTGATTGAGCTTGCAGGCAAAACGATGGGAATCATAGGCTTTGGACGTATTGGTCAGGCCACGGCAAAAATTGCCCAAGGTTTTGGTCTGGATATCCTAGCTTGCGATCGTGAATCAAATCCAACACGCGAGTCGGAAACATGCAAGTATGTTTCACTCGATGAATTGTATTCACAATCGGATATTGTTAGCCTGCATTGCCCCTTAGTTGAAGGTACCGAAGGGATCATCAACAAAAGCAGCATCGCAAAAATGAAGAGTGGGGTGATGATCATCAATACCTCACGCGGTCCGCTGGTCGTTGAACAAGATTTGGCTGACGCATTGAATAGCGGTAAAGTGGCCGGAGCAGCCGTCGATGTTGTGTCCAAAGAACCCATCGCAGCAGACAACCCTCTGATAAAAGCGAAGAACTGCATCATTACACCCCACATTGCATGGGCCCCTAAAGAATCTCGCTCACGACTCATGGAAACTGCGGTCAATAACCTAAACGCATTCCTAAGTGGCGCTCCAGTGAACGTGGTGAATGGTTGAGGCATGAACAAAGAAGTTGTAAATACCACCAGGGCCCCTGGTGTCATCGGGCCCTTCAATCAGGGAATTGTTGCCGGAAATATGCTTTTTACTTCCGGCCAGTTACCGATGCACCCTGAAACAGCAGAGGTGCCTGAAGGGATTGAGGCGCAAACCGTGCAGGTATTAGAAAACCTGAAAGCGATTCTTGAAGAAGCGGGCGTGAGTCTCGAGAGTGTCGTGAAAACGAACGTGTATCTTCAATCCATGGATGATTTCTCCGCCATGAATCATATTTATGGAACCTATTTCAAGGACCAAGCCCCTGCAAGAGCTTGTGTTGAAGTTTCAAAAATGGCGAAAAATGCCTTGGTTGAAATCGATGCGATCGCTGTTTTGGACTAGGCGTTTAATGAACTCACTGCTCGATGGCACTTACTATGATTGAGGACTAAAAGTATGCGTATGAAATCCTTGGCCGTTGCGTCAATCCTTACTGCAATCCTGCCTAACCTTCTATTCGCCCAGCACTTGAAGGAGGAACTTTCACCAGCACGGTTCGAGCACGTACGAATCAATGTGGCCGACAAAGAGGCGACAGCGAAATGGTATGTTGACAACGTCGGGCTAGAGATCATTGCCACGAACGATAGCGATGTCGTGTTCGTGGCCGATAAAGATCACAACTTCATGATTGAATTATGCTCGATCCCTGGTTTGAAGAACACCTATTTCGACGTTGATTTGAATTCCTACCACTTGGCTTTTGAGGGGCATAAGACCATCGAGGCAGTGGCCGAGAAAATGCTAAAAAATGGTGCCGAGCAGGTAGGAGACATTTACCGCAATCAGGTCGGTGATTTTGTGCTGAATCTGCGGGATCCCAATGGATTTGCTGCGCAGCTGATTCACCGGGTGGATGCCTTCTTTCCCAAACCAGTTAAGAGCACCATTCGGTTTGAACATTTTGCCTTCAACACCGAGGACCAGAAGATTTCCGCGCTGTGGTTCGTACAGTTTATGGACTTGACCATCCCTTGGTCGAAAGATATCGACGTCGCCCAAAACGACTTTCGTAATTACCGGGTTCCGTATATCGGTGACGTCGATAATCGCATGTCACTTGAACTGTATACCAAGGATATCGACTGCGCCTTGAACAACATGCCGCACGAAGTTGTACACGTAGCATTCACAACCCTTGAACCTCAAAGGCTGGCAAAACGCATGGTTCATGGCGGTGGCAAACAGGTTGGCGAGGCACGCGTGGAAGCGAATGGCGATGTAGTCGTTGACCTTTACGATCCGCGCGGCGTACCGATCCGATTGATCAAGCGAAAAAATAGGATCCTCTAGAAACGGCTCAGGGACGCGGTGTTGGCGTCCAGTTCCGGACGAGCTCCCCCGCGCTGTTGGACAGCTGCAGATTCGAAATGACGGCCGCCCCGGGGCCATCGGTGATGTCGAGACGCAGCTGACGCAAGCGTTCGGAAGTGTCGATCGGGATGCGAACTTTTTGTGATGCTTCACTACCGGTGACGGGGAACCGAACTCGCAGCCCGTTGGGCAAGGCTTTCTGATCATCGATCGTATAGAAGACTTCGCCGCTACCCTGCCAACTGGTTTCCAGTTCAAACGTCAGTTGGTAGGGCCCCGTGGAAATCTCTCTATCCCGACGCAGGTCCATCGCGATGCCAGGATCGTCACCCGTGAACTTCAAATTCAACTTTCCCGGGCCAACAACCAGTTCGGTGTTCTTGCGCGCCCGAATGCCATTGCGAAGCTCCCGGGACGGGTTTCGAGGCTTTGTCGCCGCAGCACCTTGGTTCTTCTTACCCGACCATTTTGTGGGCACAGCCTCCGTATCGCTATAGACTGTCCACTCGCGATTGGACCTTGGGTGCTCCGCCGGCGTCATCTTGGGATTGGCCAAACGCGGGGACTTCAACACATCGAGACTCATCTCCTTCCATTTGTCGACCATCCGCTCAAGACGCTCGGGTTCGGATTCTGCCAAGTTGGTTAGCTCCGTACGATCATTGGCCACATTGTAGAGTTCCCATTGCTGGCCTTTGAAACTAACGAGCTTCCAGTCTCCATCGCGCAGTCCATAGTCGGAAGCGAACTGGAGGTGGATCGGATCGGGGCGAACCAAGTCACCGCCGTCCAAAAGGGGCCGCAGCGAAACGCCCGAAACCGGTCGCAGTTCGCGATCGAGAAACTCCTTGGGGAGGGTCGCGCCCGCTAAATCGGCCAGCGTCGGCATCACGTCGATCAAATGCGTGGGAGTGTCAACAATGACGCCAGGCTGCGTTTTCAAACCCTTGGGCCAATGAACGATACCGGGCGAGCTGATACCGCCCTCGAACTGGTTTTGTTTGTAAAAGCGAAACGGGGCGTTCCGCGCCCATGCCCAACCGGTCGAATCCGCAAGCGACACGTCGCCGTTGGTCGGTTCAACATTTAACAACGGAGCTTTACGGTCGTAGGGGCAAGCGCCGTTGTCGGAGACAAACAGAATCACGGTATTGTCGAGTTCATCATGTTTGCGAAGGTCATCGACCAGTCGACCGACTTCCTGGTCGACACGGTCAATCATCGCAGCCAGTGTTACTATGCGGTTGATCTCATAGTCGCGTTGCCAAGGGACCAATTGATCCCACGCGCGAACGTGTGCGGGACGAGGACTCGCTTTTAGCGATTGCGGCAACAAGCCCAGTGATTTTTGTTTTGCAACTCTCGCGTCACGAATGCTGTCCCAGCCGGCGTCATAACGCCCCTTGTATTTCGCATAATCCTTTGGCAACGCGTGGAGCGGTGCATGAGGGGCATTGAATGCAACGTAAAGATAAAACGGCTTGGACACTTGCCGTGCTTCGCCGAGAAACGTCAAGGCAAAATCAACGTCAGCAACCGTCGTGTAGAAGTCAGATTCGGGAACCTTCCACGGCTGACCGTTGAGACGAAAGGTGTTGTCACCCTTAAAAAAATTGCAGGCCCCGCTCAAATGACCGAAGTAGCGGTCAAAACCGAAATCGGTTGGCTCCTGCTTCAGATGCCACTTGCCGGTCATGGCAGTGAAATACCCCGCCCCGGCGAGCACCTCCGCGGAAGTGACGGCGTGTTGCAATGAGGTGTCGCCCGCTGCAATGCAGTATTGTCCGGTGAGCAGGGACACACGGGACGAATGGCACTTTGCCGTGTTGTAAAACTGCGAAAATCGCATTCCGCCACTTGCCAACGCATCAAGGTTGGGAGTCTCAATTTCACCGCCAAAACAACCGATGTCCGAGTACCCAAGATCATCAACCATGATGACAACCATATTTGGACGGTCGGCAGCAGGCACGTCCAACGAAAGGGAGCAGCCTAAAAGCAGTGCAGAAATGAGAAGTCGTGGGCAATAACACATGATGTCTCTCGGACGCTAAATGTTGGGGAAAAGATTGCGGCTACATTCTATCCGCGAAAGCACCGTCAACGTGGCATCGCGACTTTGCAGCGTTGCGGCAAGCGGAACCATCGTGGTGTCCAGCTCCGTAGCCGCAGCATTGGAAGCGAGCGAGTTTCGCCTCGTCCCCCAGTCGCTACTACGAGTCAAGGGAGTGGATGCCGATTTGAAGACCTACTTGCTCGACCCGCAATCGCTCGCCATGGCGACTGGTTGAACCCATGGCGGGTTGCCAAATCATTTTCCATCAAGTCAAAATGGTCGTAGGACCCAACCGAATCGTCCACGGTCACGAACGTCCTCGCCCAGCCTGACGCAACCACTTTCCCTGCCCCTCCCGGTTTCCCAGTGCCTCCGGATCTTTCAAACTCTCTGCGTACTCCGCAGCTCCGAGTTTCAAATCCGACGGCTTGGTTCCTTCCCTCAACGGTTACCCAACCATGACTCAAAGCTTCACCGCAATGGTCGCGCCCCTTGGATTTGACGCCCAACACACCCTATCGGCCGGCGGCTTGAAGCGACCCTCCGTCCGGTTCGTGATCGGTGTCATCGCTGCTTGCCTGGTGGGCACGGCCTGCGTGGATGCCGCCGATCCGCCTCGGATGAAACGAGCTGACGCTTTCCTGGGAATCCATTTCGACTTCCACGCGGGCGACGACTGCAACCGTGTAGGCGAGCGGACCACGCCCGAGATGGTTGAAAGGGTCATCGACAAGGTCAATCCCGACTACATTCAAATCGACTGCAAAGGCCATCGCGGCTATTCGAGCTATCCAACGATGGTGGGCAACCCGGCACCCGGATTCGTTGGCGATCCGCTACAGATCTGGCGAGACGTGACACGCAAGCGGGGCATTGCGTTATTCATGCACTACTCAGGAGTCTGGGACGACAAGGCGGTGGCCGACCATCCCGAATGGGCAGCGATCGACGGAGCCGGCAAACCCAACAACCGGGCCACCTCTGTGTTTGGGCCGTACGTCGATACGCTGATGATCCCTCAACTCCGCGAGCTGGCGGGTAAGTATGGCGTCGACGGTGTCTGGGTCGACGGCGACTGTTGGGGCACCATGGCTGACTATGGTGAGACGGCTACTCGCATGTTTCGCGAACAAACCGGTGTCGAGGTCATACCGCGGAAGGCGGGCGCCCCCTACTGGAACGAGTGGATGGATTTCCATCGCGACGGTTTCCGCCGCTACGTGAGACATTACGTCGACGAATTGAAAGCGTCCCATCCGGACTTTCAGGTGATCAGCAACTGGGCGTTCAGCGACCACATGCCTGAAGCTGTCTCGGCCGACGTCGCGGGTCTTTCGGGCGACTTCTCGCCAGACGACAGTGTGAACTCGGCTCGTTTTGCCGGCAGGTGTCTGGAAGACCAGGGGGTGCCGTGGGATTTGATGTCTTGGTCGTTCAGCCGCGAGACGCGGAAGCAGAAGCCGGCTGTACAACTCATGCAGGAAGCTGCCCAAGTGCTCGCGCTCGGCGGCGGTTACCAAGCCTATTTCAAACAGGACCGCGACGGAGCCGTTCGCGATCCGGCCGAGATGGATGTGATGGCTGAGGTCGCGCGTTTCTGCCGTGACCGACAACCCTACTGTCACCGATCGGTTGCTGTACCGCAGATGGCTCTGCTCTACTCAACCGCCGGCCACTATCGCGAATCACCGCGTCTATTCCATTGGAACGGAGCCAATGGTGTTCGGGTATTGCGGAGCGCGCTGACCGAGATGCTTCAAAACCAATACGGCGTACAAATCCTCAGCGAGCACCAGCTCAAAGGGAAAACGTCCGAGTGGCCGGTGATCGTTGTGCCGGGTTGGGAATACCTTGAACCCGACTTCCGCGACGAACTGGCTTCGTACGCAAAATCGGGCGGCACGTTGCTGCTAATCGGGCCAGGCCCGGCGAAGCTATTCGAGCCCGAGGCGACCGCAGGGACCGACTTCTCGATTGTTTCGGTCGATCAGGTCGACGGCGCATTTCCGACCGCTCTCAAGCAAGTGCTCCCCGAACCATTGGTTGAAGTGATCGGAGCGAAGGATGTCGATGTCAGCCCACGCATGCTCGGCAACAAGCTGACCCTTCACCTCGTGAACACGTCCGGCCCCCACGCCACCCCGCCGGACGGAGGAATCAACGAGGTCAAACCTGTCGGTCCGCTGAAGGTCTCCATCCGTCTGAGCCAGGCTCCGAAGTCGATCACAATGCAACCGGAAGGAAAGCCATTGGAGGTCACGTGGGCCGCGGGTCAGGCAACGATTTCCTTGCCGAAGTTGGAACTGTATTCGATCCTGGTCGTCGAGCGATAAATCGAAGAACGCATTCGTCAGCGCGTTGGACTATATTGAGAAGCTGTACCGTTGGAAAAACACATCATGGAAATTGGAATGCTTAGACAACTGCTCGCATTGTCATTGACGATTTGTTCGATCAATTCATTGGTTGCCGACGAACAGGAATCGGATTCGCCCGGCAAACGTCCCAACATCCTTTGGCTTTCCTGCGAAGACATTAGTCCCCATCTCGGATGCTACGGCGACAAGGATGCGATCACACCCAATATCGACGGACTAGCCAAGCAAGGGGTTCGATACTCCAACGTCTTTACGACGGCCGGTGTTTGTGCTCCGTGTCGCTCCGCGATCATCACGGGAATCTACCAATCGACGCTTGGAACGCATCACATGCGATGCAACGCAGAGCTTCCTGATTTCGTGAAGCCCTTTTCAACCTACATGCGACAGGCGGGTTATTACTGCACGAACAACAGCAAACAGGACTATCAGTTCAAAACGCCCCGGGATGCTTGGGATGAGTCCAGCGGTAAAGCACATTGGAAGAACCGCCAAGACGAAACGCAACCTTTTTTTGCGGTCTTCAATTTCACCGGTTGTCATGAAAGTGGAATTGAGAATGAGGCCAAGTACAAACAAGTCACCAAGGACCTGACCAGCGAACAACGACAGGATCCCAACCAACTCACGTTGCCGCCGTACTATCCCGATACCCCGGTTGTCCGTGAGGACTGGAAGCGGAACTACGAACTGATCACTGCCATGGATCTCTGGGCAGGTGAACGGATTCAGGAACTCAAAGACCAGGGTGTCTACGAAGACACGATCATTATGTATTGGTCCGACCACGGCGTCGGCCTGCCCCGCGCTAAACGTTGGCTGTACGATTCGGGAACGCGAATTCCGCTGGTGGTTCGAATTCCAGACTCATTTCGGCTCGCCAACCAAGGCCAACCCACAACGGTCGACGATCAATTGATCAGCAGTCTCGATTTTGCTCCTACGGTTTTGAACCTCGCGGGGATCAGGCTGCCAGAATATTTCCAGGGCCGCGCTTTCCTGGGCCAAGACCTCACCAAACCACGCGACTACGTCTACGGCGCACGAGATCGAATGGACGAGCGTTACGATATCATTCGCGCCGTTCGCGACAATCGTTTTCGCTACATTCGAAACTACGAGCCGTTCAAACCGTATTACCAATACATGAACACCCCCGAAAAAGGGGCGACGATGAAAGAGCTGCGTCGTGTTCATGCGGAGGGTGAGCTTCCAGAGCCCGCCGCGCTGTTCATGGCGAATAACAAGCCAGCGGAGGAACTGTATGATCTCCAATCCGACCCGCACGAAATCCACAACCTGGCCGCAGACGAAACCTATAAGGAAGTTCTTGATCGGATGCGTGAGGTGCACTTGAACTGGGTGGTTGAGACCCGCGATATTGGCTTGATCCCCGAATCCGAAATCCAGCGTCGCGAGAAGACGACCAGCGCCCGCTACAACATTCTCCTGAATGCCGATCCTGAACTAATCGAGCGAATCCGTAACGTCGCCAACCTAGCGGTCGGTGGAACAGAGAACTTCCCCAAACTCGTCGCCGCTCTCGACGATGAGGATTCCGTGGTCCGTTATTGGGCAGCAATCGGAATCGGGAATTTATCCAACGTCGCCTCGTCAGCGAAGCCAAGACTTGAATCGGCGATTCAAGACGAAGCCCCCTGCGTTCGGATCGCAGCAGCTCGTGCCTTGTTGAAGTTGCAGTCGCCAGAGTTGGCATTGCCAGTCCTTCAACAAGAGCTGCAAAGCGAGCACGAATGGGGACGACTGCGAGCTGCAATTGTCTTGGGCGAAGCAGGAGAAATGGCCCGACCGTTGATTCCGGAGATGAAAGCCTGCTTGAAAGACCAGCCCAACAAGTACATCACGCGAGTCGCCAATCGAACGTTAAATGTTTTGTTGGGTACCGACAACGTGGTCAACTGACCGACGCGACCCGTCCATTGGCGCTCCACACTTTGATGCGTTCAGTCACTCGGGTCTTCGACCTTAGCCAGGTAAACTGCATGTCTCCTGGTCCGCAAGAAATTTAGAAACAACGAGATTCTTCATGAAACGATTCCTCGCTTCACTACTGGTGACGTTCAGTCTGCTCGGTTCGGGCATGGCTGCCGAACGCCCGAACATCGTGTTCATTTTCTCCGATGATCACGCGCCTCATGCCATTGGCGCGTACGACGGATGGCTGAAATCGGTTGACCCAACACCGAACATTGACAAGTTGGCAGCGCAAGGCATGCTGTTCCAAAACAGCTTTTGCACGAATTCGATTTGTGGCCCCAGCCGCGCCGTCATCATGACGGGCAAACACAGCCACAAAAACGGGTTCATGAACAACGGCAATTCATTCGACTGGAACCAACAAACATTTCCAAAACTTCTGCAGAAGGCCGGCTACACAACGGCCCTCTATGGTAAGTCGCACCTGAAGGGAACGCCGCAGGGATTTGATGATTGGAAAGTCCTACCCGGGCAGGGGCTGTACTACAACCCCGACATGATCACGCCCGAAGGTCAAATGCGGATTGAAGGCCACTGCACGGACATCGTCACCGACCTTGCCGTCAAGTGGCTGCAAGAAGGCCGCGACGCAGAGAAACCGTTCATGCTGATGGTCCAGCACAAAGCCCCCCATCGCAACTGGATGCCAGCCCCGCGTCACTTGCACCTGTACGACGACATCGAGATCCCAGAACCGAATACGCTCTTCGACCGCTGGTGGGACAATGAAAAACCGGCTCGCTATCAGGAACTTGAAATCGATCGCCATATGCACCTGAACTTCGATCTCTTCGTCGATCTGGTCAAGGATTTTGACGGCAAATCGATCAAGGGAAGAGTCGATAAATCAGCATGGATGAACATGCAACGCATGTCACCGGAACAACTTGAAGTCTGGCGAGACGCCTATGCTCCCAAAGACAAGGACTTCCATGCGCAGAATCTCAGCTGCGACGATTTGGTCCGTTGGAAATTCCAACGCTACGCTAAGAACTACCTGCGTTGCATCAAGGGCGTGGACGAAAGCGTCGGCACCCTCATGGACACCTTGAAGGACATTGGGGTCGATAACAACACGATCGTGATCTACTCTTCGGATCAAGGTTTTTATGTCGGCGACCACGGTTGGTTCGACAAACGTTGGATGTATGAAGAGTCGCTCAAGATGCCGTTAATCGTCAAATGGCCCGGCGTCACAAAAGCGGGATCGAAGTCAGAACGAATGGTCCAAAACCTGGACTATGGCGAAACCTTTCTCGACGTGGCAGGTGCCAAGATCCCTGACGACATGCAGGGCCGTTCGCTGGTCCCGCTCCTTAAGGGAGAGCAACCTGCCGATTGGCGAAAGAGCATCTATTACCATTATTACGAATACCCAAGTGTGCACATGGTGCCACGACACTATGGAGTCCGCACCGAAACACATAAGCTGATGAAGTTCTACCAATTCGGCGAAGAGTGGGAGTTCTACGACCTGGAAAACGACCCAGATGAACTGACGAATCAGTACAACAACCCGGCCTATGCCGATAAAATTGCCGAAGTCCGTGCTGAACTGGATCGCATTCGTGAGCATTACGAGGACGACAGCGATGTAGCGGAAAAACCGAAAGCATGGCAAGAAACCATGCGCACGCCGGCGCTTTGACAAGCCCAACGGAAGCACGGTCCACGTCTTGCTGCTCGGCGATTTCCCGTCAAGCGTTTAACAGGAACCGCACCGATGCCGAGTGTCGCTTTGCGCCGAGTCTGAGTTCATGGCCCTGCTTGATCGAAGCCAATCGGACGCTTGCCCTCGTAGCGAATGTTCTGGACGGTGCCGGAATCGAGACTGCGCCTTCCGCCTTCCAAAATCGCCGTCACCCATACGGTATCCTGTGCCAGCGCCAAGCATTGAGAAAAATCGCTGGGCACCGCGCCGGCTTTGCGCATGTTACAAACCGCATCGACAAACGCTTCGATACTCAAGTAGCCATAGCCCGACTGACCCGCGAACTCACCTGCCGCATTGGGCGTGTACTTCATGAACAACGGATTTGACGAAGCGTAGCCTCGCTTGTCTGTCGACAGCGTATATCCTCGATGAGCTTGATCAATGGTGACCTCACCCTGGTGTCCCATGTAAAAAAAACGTTGTTGAGAATGCACGTCGCTTGGGGGGGCGACCCACGACGCGACGTAATGGGCGGTTCCAAGATTTCCCGTCGCTACATTCTCCCAAACGACGTTGAGCGCAATGGTGTCTTCGGTATCCATTTGCAAGCCCTTCGCGATTCCTGTTGCCGCAGTGGCGTAAACCGAACGAGGCAAAGCATCGGGGACGATACACCAGGCGTGATAATCGATATGATGAGCGTTCAAGTAATAGCTGATGTCACTTGACTTTCCAGCCCACGAACGAAACGTCCCCAACTGTGTTTTGGGTTGGCTCATGTACGACATGAAATGGCTAAATTCTCCCAGCGATCGAATCCTGTCACGGGCATCACGATAGATCGGATCCCAACGCTTGTGGACCTCTAACGCGACCACAACGTTGTTGGCTTCCGCCGCGACAATCAGTTGCAGGTGTTCGGAAAGCAATTTGACCAGCGGCTTGGCGATCAACACGTGCAGTCCCCGGTTGACCGCTTCGATCGCAATCGGAAAATGCAAATCATCGGGTGTAAAGAGGGTCACAAAATCACCAGGCGATAACGTATCCATCGCCGCCAAATAGGCCGCGGGATCACACTCAACATGATCGGCCGGAAAAGTCAAAACGTCGACATTCATGTCTCGGTAAGTGGTCTCGATCGCGTCATGCAAATGCTGTCTCAGGCCAGGGAACTTGGTTCCGTTGGTGCCAACCATGGCCAAGTCCCCAACTCGACCTCGCCGTCGCAAGTCAAACAAGGAAAGCGCCACGACGCCGGCACTCTTGTCGGACCGGCTCGCGGCTCCGCCTACAAAACCAGTGGTGTATTCACCGGTGCCGATCATCAATCCATTGGGAGGTGTCATCATTTGTTCCTTGTGGCGTCTGTCAGTATTTGCAAATAGCTAGCTGCAGGTATTTCATGAGCATAACCGGCGGCTAGCGCCTTGCCGCTCACAAAGTCTCGCTGTCCAGCTCGATCCGCTTGATTCCAGATCCATTGCTTTCGCTATGCTCCAACCCTAAAGTTGAATCGGAACAGAGCACAAGGTTGGATTTGCTCTCGACGCGGTGGTTGAGGTCAGCAAGCAGGAATCGTGTAGAATGCTGTGGCACCAGAGCACGGCGCACCTGCTAGCCAAGTTCACACCTGCTGATTCTTAGAACCTATCAGAAAAGGGGTCTGAGCGTATCGGTAGCGAATCCATTGGAAAATAACGAGTTTTTGAGCAATCGAAACGTCGGTCGACAAAGGGTCAGACCCCTTTTCGGATCGGTTCTCAAACCTTCCCCTGCAACATCAAGATGATCGAAGGAATCCATCATGATTATGACGAGATGGAGACAAGTAAACCATTGTTTCCCGTCCATGACGCGGCAATCACCGATTCTACTCGTATTGCTGTGCCTTTGCATGGTTCCGCCCGGCGAGAGCTGCAGCAAGGAACCGGGGGATTTTGTACTCGTCGACTATCCGCAATTGCTCGAACGAAAACAACAATGGCAGCAACAGGACCCGAAGAATCGGCCCGAGTATGACGCGATGATGCAGAAAGCGGACCGCGTTCTTGGTCTCGAGCCATTGTCGGTGATCCATCAATCCATCACGCCCCCCAGCGGGGATGAGCGAGACTACTACAGCATTGCGCCTTATTGGTGGCCTGACCCCGAGAAGGAGGATGGTCTGCCCTGGATACGGCGTGACGGTCGTGTGAATCCTGACACACAAGGAGCGAATAGTGATCATGATGTCACACTACAGTTCTTCAATCGGGTCAACTCGCTTGGGATGGCGGCTTTCTATTCGGACGACACCCAATATTCAGATGCTGCGATTGAGCTGTTGAAGGCTTGGTGCATTGATCCAACCACGCGAATGAATCCGCATCTGGAGTATGGTCAAGGCGTTCCCGGTCTTTATGACGGGCGTTGCTTCGGAATTATCGAATGGCTCAAAATCGAACAGCTATTGATTCCGATTCACCTGATGTGGGCCAACGAAATGATCCCTGAACCCACCTATCGAGAAGTCGTGAAATGGATGGAAGATTATCTGCACTGGTTGCAATTCAGCGAGAAGGGCAAACAGGAAGGCACTCGATTGAATAATCACGGAACTTGGTATGATGTCCAGGTTGCAACGATCCTACTGTTCCTGGGTAAGAACGATGAGGCCCGTGAACTGCTCGAATCCGTCAAGACAAAACGCATTGCAACACAGATCGAACCCGATGGACGTCAACCGCACGAACTGGCTCGCACGAAGAGCTTCACTTACAGCAAGATGAATCTGAGTGCCTTCATGCGACTCGCCAAATTGGGCGATAAGGTCGGCGTGGACCTTTTGGGCTATGAGACTCCCGACGGCCGGAGCATCCGGAAGGCCGAAGCATTTCTGAATTCCTATGGCAAAGGAAAAAAGAAATGGGAATACCCACAACTGTGAGAGGACAACTCGACGGCGTGACCGAAGACTACCTGGATGAATCCTTGACACCGTCGCCATCCTTGTCGCTCACGCCCGAAAAGGGATGCTCGGCGACAGCCTGCCATGCGATCTTACGGAACATGCGGTCGAGTTCCTGATTTGGGAAGCTTGCGTCGCCGCCAAACTCAATCACCTTTTCAATTCGTTCAGGGGATTGCCCGTAGAGGGTGGCGTAGAACACGTACCCTTCGAGGCGTTCAAGGCCGGGACCGAGGTGACCAAGTTGGTCCTTCCAAAGCGAACGCTCCTTTTTCCCGATCGCGCGGTGCAGTCCCTCGATTCCAGGCAATTCACCACGAAGAAAATGCTTCGCAGCCAATACCATCGCGTCCGACGTTGGAAGCACAAAAACCTTACCTGGGTACGCATTGAGCAGCGGATCGAGAGTCTGACGGTACATCGATCTTCTCTCGGCTCCCATGCGGTCCAAGACCTCTGCGGTAAAAAATGCTTCGGACGCTGGCTTCGTTCCAAGCTGTTCGAGCTGAGGCCAGGCATCCGATAAATAGAACTTCATCTCAGGGTTGTACTTCAGACAAAAGTCGAACCAGCACGAGTAATAGGCTGGACGGTCGTTGAAGTAGGGCCCAAACATCATCGCATCCCACGGTGCATTGGCGATCGAGGCGAGCAACTTCGGCACGGGCTTGCCATCGAATTGAAAAATTCCGTTCTCTTGCTCCCACTTGTAGCGTGCACTCCCCGTCATGCCCCCGCCGACATGCGTGTAAAGTGGCTGAGTCATTCCGGCTCCCTTGCAGATAACGGGAAGCGTCTTGTAACCCGGCATCATGAAGCTGTGACCGGTCCCGACGATCCGCAAAGCACCGTCGGCCGGTTTCTCGTAAGAGACGACCGCGGGCTGTTTCCCCGAGCTGACCTCTGCAAAGATCTGTCTGATTTCTGCGGGAGTCTTGTGGCAGACCGCTTGTTCGGGAAAGGTCCTTGAATCCCAGCCAGGATCGACCCCGAACTCTCGCTTGACTGCCCCGGTTTTGGCCCAACGATTCGCGGGCCCGCTGGCAAGAAACTCATTGCGATAGGCAATGGCTTCATCGCTTGAAAGCTTTCCGTCGCCATTGGTGTCCGCGGCGGGGAATTGCTTCAGCCATTTCTGAAGCTGATTCGTGTCAGCAAGATTCTGTCCAAGGCATAGGGAGTTCAGCGGTATCCCAAGGGCGACCGCAGCAAGCAAGAGGAGTGGAGCTTTCATGTTTATTTGATGCTTGTCACAACGGGATAAGATTCATGGAAAAAAAAGGCCTAGCTGGACAGCGTCACTCTATGAGCGGCAAGGCGTTAGCCGCCGGTTAGGACCATGAAATACCGGCGGCTCGTGCATTTCCATAAAACACTTAGGTCCGGTTCCCACCGGACTGCCTCGATTTGGCCGGTAGGAACCGGCCCTACTCGGTGATGCAGAACAAATGCTGTTCCCCGCGAATGAACAACTCGTTGTCCACAGGTGCCGGTGTCGCATCGACCCCTTCACCGACCGAATTCGTTGCGACGATCTCAAGGCTTTCCGCATCCTTGATCACCACGGTGGTGCCACTTCGTCCGGTCAAATAGACATGTCCGCCGGCTGCAACTGGTGACGCGTAGGTGCTACGGATGTCATCAATCCTGGCGGCACTGTAAAAAGGTTTGCCGGTCGCGGAATCCACGCATGTCAACTGGCCCCCTTTGCCTTTATGATAATACAGTCGACCGCCGGACAGCATCGGAGACGCCACGTCGGGACAGTCACGCTCGGTGGTCCAAGCGACCGCATCGGTGTCTTCGATGTCGCCTGATCCTGTCAGTCGAAAGGCGCCGAGGAAATTACCTTGAAAACCGCTGCCGACGAAAACAAGTCCGCCACCGGCGACCGCGGAAGAACAGGGCCGGGCGGTTTGTCCGCCGCAGCGCCATAATTCCTGCCCACTTGCCAAGTCGTAAGCCCGAGCACACGTTTGTCCATTCATGACAACTTGCGGCTTGCCGTCCACGTCGACAACGAGCGGAGTGGCCCAACACGTCGGCTCGTCGCGCGGTGTCTTCCAAATCGTCTTGCCGGTCGCTTTGTCGAGCCCATAAAGGAACGATTCGCCTTCATGATCCCATGGCACCAAGATCTTGTCGCCGGCGATCGTCGGCGAGCTTCCTTCACCAAATCCACTTCGTGTCTCCATCTTTCCAAAGTCGTCGCGTTTCCAAACCAAGTCGCCTGTCATCGTGTAGCAGTACAAACCACGTGAGCCGAAGTGGGCATAGACGTGCTGACCGTCAGTGCAGGGGGATGCGGAAGCGAAACTGTTGGTTTGATGGACTTGCTGGTGTGGCGTGGCTTCGATCGCCGTTTGCTCCCAACGCAATGCACCAGATTGGCGATCAAAGCAATAGATTTTGAATTGCAGCTTCGGGAGCGTTTCGCCACCACCTTCTCCACCAGGCCTTCCTCCTCCAAATCCTCTACCACCGCCTGGTCTACCACCGCCAGGTCTACCACCGCCAGGTCTACCGCCGCCTGGACCCCCACGTCCCCCGGCGTTTGGACCACTTGGCGGCGCCGCACCCTGCGGTTCTGTCTGACCATCGGATCGCACCGCACTCACGACAAACACTTGATCTTCCCAAATCACCGGCGAACCCGTGCCGCGGCCTGGGATTAGCACCTTCCACTTCACGTTTTTCGTTGCCGACCACTCGGTCGGTGGATGGGCGGTGGGTGAAACGCTGTTGCCCGTTGGACCACGCCAATGAGCCCAGTTATCGGCTCTGACGGTCGTTGTCAAAACAGCAAGGGCAACGGCAAAAGAGAGTAGGGATCGTCGCATGGTTAATCTCGAAAAGCGGGTTGGTGGTGCGTGGATCGCTTGGTTCGTTGGAAGAGGAAGCAGGCCGGACTGTGGGCGTTAACGCTAACAGCATAACCCCATGGGTTGGCTCAATGGCTCGAAGAAATCAGCTCGAACAGGCAATCGTTTATACATTCTGTTCACTGCTGCTGCAAATTGGGCCAACCGCTTTTGTCCCCGGCCGACGCACGATGAAGAAAGAAACCCCGTTCTAAGTCGCCATGGGTGAAGAACCGTGGGTCAGTTGAGTATTCCAACGCTCGCTCGTCAATCCTGGATCGGATGGGTGATCGATTCAAAGGCGAAGGCATCCGCTAGCGTTCCATAGGCTCTCGCCTTTGAGCCGAAAAAGGCAAACTGGACGGAGTCCCCAACCGTCTCGGTGATCCGTTCGTTGTTCATGTAGTATTGCGGACCGGGATCAGCGCACGAGCCCCAGTTTCCAGTAAATTCAACCGACGGATCCGTGTCATCCACCTTGCGCCAGAACCCTTCACACGTCTGCTGACCCGCAATCCGTATCTCATATTCACAATCATCCGCATCGGGATGATCGAGTATCATGGAAAGGGTGTTGTTTTCGTAAGGCTTGATCGCCGGCAACGGAAATCGCTTCAATGTCTTCCAACCCGCTTGGCTGTGTTCCATGACGACCGCCTGCGCAGGTTCAGAATCTTCCAGCCCGATATTTTCGATCACTCCTTCGAGCGTCTTGACTGCGTCCAATTCCTTCACTTGGACTGGCAGGGCAAACAGAGAAGCAGCGGTTGGGGATTTTCCGGGAAGCAGAGCATAGCCGATGACCAAATCACCCTCTTTCGTCTGACCCAGCAGTTTGAAATCAAAATCGAAACGATTGAGTCCGTTCTGACCTTCAAAATGCACGATCAGATTCTCTCCATCCAGATGGGAACGAATTGCGCGACAGCCGCGACCCTTGTTTACGAAGGAATCCGATCCGAAGCGTAGCGAAGCCAAGTCGATCTCCTTCTGAGGATGAAAATCGGCTTCGGCTTCGATCCTAACCGCAATGGTTTTGGTCTTCGCGGTGATCGGATGCTCATCGAGAATCGTGACACATCGCTCGACAACAAGAGGCAGAATCATATTTTTGGAACGGTGAAGGTCGTTCCCCTTGTCGCTACCCTTTGCGGTATCAAGCAGCGCCAGTGACAGATGCGTCGCCCGTCCGATTTCGTCCTGCAGCACCTTGGGCCGCTCGAACTTGTACCACTCGTTCTTTGTACCGTCGGTGTAATAGGTGGAGGATGCATCGTAGGGCAGTCCCTCTTCATTCTTCCAATGAACTCCGTCGAGCGATCGCATGTGCCCGCTCTTTCGATCCTGGGCATGATTGTAAATGCAGTGATACTGGTGCCTGCTTCTCCATACCACTGGATCTTCCGCATACACCGCTATTGCGAGTGTAGTTATCGATCGACACCAATTGGTAAGGCCCGAGGATCCCACGATTTGAAATGGCAATGTCGCCACCCTTGGTCATCAGCAGGATGCTGCCGTCCGGTCGGAACTCGGTTGTCAAGTTGGACCCTAATCTGCCCATTGTTCGCAACCCTCTCGGATTCATCGTCATCCGCCCGATGTGTTTCCATGGGCCCGGCATGCGGGCAGAGGAAAAGACATCCGAAATCTCATTGTGACGGTATTTTGTTGAAGGTCGGTTAAAAGGATCAGTTCCCAGGATCCGCAGGCCGAGGGCGTGACGGTCTTGGCAACAGTTTACCCGTTGTTGGTTCCTCCGTGGCGGATTGAGGGATCGCTTCGTGGATACAAAACACTCAAATGAACCTTTTGACGGGCAAACTGCGATCCAGCCGTGGCAGCGGAGGTCCGAGGTTGATTGCTTGAAATGCCCACTTCCACTCCCCGATCGATGCTCAGGGCGGTCACGAGTCGCATGGACCTTGAAATCACTGCTTCGCAAAAAAATTTGCGGGCGATCTCAGACGCTGGAAACGTCCTCCATGCCGCGGAATTTTGGTTCTCGAGGCAAAGCAATGAAGGGCCCAATAGGGAGAAAGCGGCAAGAATGTGCTGCAAATCGCCGCTGCCTCCATCAACGTTGTGGTTTTGCTGTTAGAATGAGCGCGCAGCGATTCGTGTTGGATAATTCGATTTAGACGAATGCTGCGAAACACTTTTTAGGATTTGAGAATGGCTGAAGGCACGATTAAGCGACTTACTGACAAAGGTTTTGGATTCATTGACGTTGGCAGCGATAAGGACTTGTTCTTTCATTCGTCCAGCCTTGAGGGCGTCAGCTACGACCAACTCCGGGAAGGTCAGCGAGTGACATTCACCGAAGCGCGTGGCCCCAAAGGGCCGTGTGCCGAGAACGTTGAAGTGGGGTAACACCCCCGAAGCTATTCGTTCAAATTTCAACTCCCTCGATTTTGGAGAAGACAGGATGGGTGACAAGGGCGGAAGCAAAGACAAGGGCAAAAAAGAGAAGCAGAAAAAAGCAAAGCTAAGTCCCAAGGAAAAACGCAAAGCGAACAAAGAAAAGAAGGCTTGAGTTGACCGGACCGGGCGATGTATTAGCACCAAGACAGGTTCAATCCAATTGAACCTGTCTTTTTTTACGGGTCATTCGGCTACCGTCTGCGATCCTTTGGGACGTTCGATTTATAACTTGCGGATATTCGCTTTTCCCACCTTTCGTAGTGGCCGACTCAGAGCCATTGCCAGTGCGATGCTGATTACGCGTGCGGGTCGTTGGTACGACCGTTTCGGAGGGCGATGGGTTTCCGCCGGTTCCGCCTTGATGTTGTCACTCGCCTTGGCGTCTTGGTGTTCTCACTGAGTCTGTCGTTCTTGGGAACGAAGACCTCCGTTGTTTTTGTCGTATTGGGAATGGGGTTCATGCAAGGCATGTTCAGCATCTTATCTGCAGTAACTTGGCCACGTTTTTTTGGCCGAAGCCACCTTGGTGCGGTTTCGGGGATGTCGACGTCCATCGTCGTTGTTGGAACAGCGATTAGCCGACGGTCGCGTTAACAGAACCCCGGAACACGAAAAACGAAGAGACCATCGAGCGAGAAGGAGGCTGGCTCTGCTGCGGAGCAACCAGCAATGGGATAACCGTATCAGTGCGACATCCTTTTGCCTTTCATTCACGATCACGCGATTTATTGGTAGGCTTAGCAGTGCAAAGACCACTTCGACCTTCGGCCGCGTCAAACGCCCTGTTTCGTATCAAACGGAATCCAACATGATCACGCGTTACCTCTTTTTGCTATCCATCGTCGTGGCGGCCAGTTCCTCCACGTTGGCACAGCCTCCGGCAACGCGGACTTCACCAACGGTGGACTCGTACCATGGCATCGAAGTTCAAGATCCTTATCGTTGGCTCGAAGATTGGGATGATGCGGAAGTCAAACGCTGGAGTGAGAGCCAGAATGCATATACTCGGAAGGTTCTTGATGGGTTGCCGAATGTCGACGCGATTCGCAAACGAGTCACCGAGATCATGTCGGCCCAGCTGATTTCCTACCGTGAAGTTCGCTACGTTGGCGGAAAGTACTTTGCCGTGAAGAACCACCCTCCCAAAGAGCAACCCTATCTGGTCACATTCGATTCGCTTGACTCACCTGAGAGTTGCCGCGTCCTATTTGATCCAAATGGGGTCGATACGGAGGGGACAACTTCGATGGATTGGTTCGAACCCTCCCCAGACGGGAGGCTCGTCGCGATCTCGATCTCGGCGGGAGGCAGCGAAGTGGGTGACGTGTCCGTGTATGACACAACCACCGCCAAGAAAGTGTTTGAACGCGTGCCACGTGTGAACACCGGTACTGCGGGTGGTGACCTCGCCTGGGCGCCCGACAACAAAGGATTCTATTACACACGTCACCCGCGACAGGGTGAGAGGCCCGAGCCGGATTTGGATTTTTACCAGCAGCTGTATTTTCATCAACTGGGCACCGACAGCGCCCAAGATCGATTTGAACTCGGCAAAGACTTTCCACGGATTGCCGAGATCGAAGTCGAAGTGCACGCCCCCTCGGGCATGGTGCTCTGTAACGTTCAGAATGGTGACGGCGGCGAGTTTTCCCATCACGTTCGAATGACCGATGGGCGATGGTTTGCATTCAGTCATTTCGGCGACAAGCTGGTCCAGGCAACCTTCGAGCCGTCAGGAACGATCCTGGCAATCACTCGCGATGAAGCTCCACGCGGGAAGATTGTTCGCCTCCGTGACGTGACGCTGCCAACACGCAGCACACAGCAATTGATCCCAGAAGCTCAGGATACCATCGTCACCAGTTTCTACCATTCACCGCCTAGTCTGGTAGCAACAGCCAATCGCATCTATGTGACCTATCAGCTTGGCGGTCCCTCGGAAATCCGAGTCTTCGACCTTGACGGGACACCGTTGGAAAAGCCTCAGCAGCTGCCGATTTCCAGCGTAGGTGGTATCGAACCGTTGACCGACGATGACATCGTGTTCCACAACCATTCTTACATCGAACCGACGCTCTGGTTTCACTACCAAGCGGCGAGCGGCGAGACCCAGAGAACCAAGCTTTCGAGTCGCTCACCGGTCGATTTTAGCGACGTTCATGTGACTCGCGAGTTTGCAACCTCCAAGGATGGAACCCAAATTCCGATTAACATTCTACGCCCCGATTCTGTTAACGAAGCTGGCCCGCTGGTGCTGTACGGTTATGGCGGGTATGCCATCAACCTGACCCCTCGCTTCAGTGCCGCAAATAAATCACTTTTGGAACAAGGCGTTACCTATGCGGTCGCCAACCTTCGTGGTGGTGGTGAGTACGGAGAAGATTGGCATCTGGCGGGAAACTTGACCAACAAGCAAAACGTATTTGATGACTTCTACGCTGCAGCGCGGTTTCTGATTGATCAGGGGTATACGACGTCGGATCAGTTGGCGATCAAGGGCGGCTCGAACGGCGGTTTGTTAATGGGGGCCACGATGACCCAGCATCCCGAGTTGATGAAGTGTGTGGTCTCGCATGTCGGCATCTACGATATGCTTCGGGTCGAATTGTCCCCGAACGGATCGTTCAATATTCCTGAGTTTGGCACCGTTAAAAAGAGAGATCAATTCATGGCGATGCGAGCTTACTCGCCGTATCACAATGTGACCGACGGCACGAAGTACCCTGCCACGATCTTCTTTACCGGCGCGAACGATCCTCGAGTCGACCCGATGCAGTCGCGAAAAATGACGGCGCGACTTCAATCGGCATCACCTTCCAGTCCTCCCGTGCTGTTGAGGACCAGTGCAAATTCGGGGCATGGCGGCGACACAGGATTATCGCAGCGGATCGAAGAAGCCGTCGATACAAACGCGTTTTTATTCCATTTCTTGGGTGTGCCGTTTCGTTCGCCGTGACCGAAACCTCTCGAACAATTCACGTCGGTCAAACAAAAACTGGGCAGGGAGTGAATCGCTGGGGCTGCTTCGTATAGAATGTCCCGCTAGCGAAATGACTTGAGCTAACTTTGATCGGCACGTTGCCGATCAAATGTTTTGGTTGGAGATGGCTGGGCTATGAAAATGAAAAACATTACGGTAGGGATCCTCTTTGCGTTTCTTGTGCCGCTTTTGTCCATCGATGTCGTCGTTTACGCAGGTCAAACGGTGGCAATCACGTATGACGCTGCCAATCCCATGCACGCCTTTGGAGTTCGAGATCTTGAGCGTTCTTTGGAGGCGACGGGGAACCAAGTCGTTGGCGAGAATGCGGATCTAGGAATTGTGATTTCACAATTTGAACCGGGAATGGGGCCCCAGTCTTTTCGCATCCAACGAGAGGGATCACGAGGCATCCGTATCGTTGCGGGAGATTCGGTCGGGGCGATGTATGGTGCGTTGGAACTGGCCGAGCAGATCAGCCTGGGCGGCGGACTTGACGCAGTGCAGGACAAGGCTCGCAAACCCTACATTCTGCGCCGTGGATTGAAGTTCAATATTCCGCTCGACGCGCGAGCTCCAAGCTACGACGACACAGGAACCTCCGCCCATGAAAACATTCCCGTGATGTGGGAGTGGGAGTTTTGGCACGAGTTTCTCAATAGCATGGTCCGCAACCGGTACAACGTGCTGACACTCTGGACCACCCATCCCTATCCGGGGCTCGTCAAGCTGCCGGAGTATCCCGAGGCGAACTATGACGATGTGCATGTTCTGAGAAAACCTGTTGACGAAAAAGGCGACCGCCACTGGGATAAACTGGATCTCTTCGATCCCGCCAATACGAAGGTCGTCAAACAAATTTCGTTGGACGAGAAAATCGCGTTTTGGCAAAAGGTGTTCACCTACGCCGAAGATCATGGCATCGAAATCGATGTCTTCCATTGGAACATCTATACGTTCGGCGCCGAAAATAAATACGGCATTACGGACAGCGGAAAGAACGAGAAGACCATTGACTACATTCGCTATTGCACGACCCGATTTCTAGAAACGTATCCTCAGGTTGACGGCATTGGTGTGGCTGCCGGAGAGCATTTCGATATTCGAGGGGGTGAACGTGAGAAATGGTTGTGGCGAACCTTTGGGCTGGGAATCATGGATTATCACAAGAAACATCCGGATCGTTCAATCCGATTTATCTTTCGTAGCCTGCTGTCCAACGCCGACAGCATTCTGGAGGCTTTCAAAGACTATGACGCAGGGCCATTTCACACGGACCACAAGTATGCCAGGGCTCGTGTGCATTCCACAACAACGTCACCTTACATGGACTTCGAATACCGTGATGGTCTTGAGTCAATCAAGGTGCCCTGTTGGTTGAATCTTCGCAATGACGATCTGTTCGTGTTGCGGTGGGGCGACCCGGATTACGTGCGTGAATTCATGGCCAATGTGCCACGCGACCTGATGCGATCCGAAGCCGGCTACTTTTTGGGGCCGGACGGGTTCGTGCAGGGGCGTGAGTTCGTCCACAAAGACGCGGATCTTTCTGGCCAATTGGAGGTGGATAAGCACTGGTATCGATTCATGATGTTCGGTCGGCTGGGCTACGACCTGACCCTGACGCGTGAGTTCTTCGAGCAACGGCTGAGCGATCGCTTCCCAGAAGCGGACTCGAGATTGCTCTACGACACCTGGAAATCGTCCTCGCAAATTATCCCGCAAGTCAACCGTTTCTTTTTCCGCATCAACGATTCGATGTTTTCCCCCGAGGGATGCATTTCAAGCGGAGGCTTCCTGACCGTCGATCATTCGTTCTTCAGATTCGGCCCCTTGGAGGGTTCCGGGATCCTGTCCGTTCATGAGTTTGCCGACGCTGTGCTCGCCGGCAAACCGTTCGATGGAATTACGCCACTGGAGGTAGCTGACTGTTTGGATCAATCTGCTACTCGGACTTTGCGGGGTGTGGCAGCCTTGCGCGAACAGAGCGTCCCGAGTCAGAAGGAGTTCTTATCGACACTCAGTGATTTGGAAGCGATGGCTTTGTTGGGACGGTATTACGCAAGCAAAATCCGCGGAGCCGCTGAATTAGCCGTCTATCGTGCTGATCCAGAACGACGCGCCAATCATCAGCGCGCCGTCAAGCATTTCAACCAGGCAATCAGCGACTGGGAGGCATACGCGCGGTCCGCTACCGGCCAATACAACTCACAGTTGTTCTCTCGCACACATTACCTGGATTGGTGGAAGATCTTGGAAGATGTAAAGAAGGAAGCTCGGTCGGTTGAAGCTGAAGAAGCAAGTCCGAAACGTTCAACAAATCGAAACACGGTTCCGAGTGCGAAGGGCCTATCCAAGTGAAAGGGAACGAATGAATCGAAAACTGATCCTTTGTGTTTTCTGCATCCTCATGCCTGTACAGCTGACCTTTGCTGTGGAAAAGACGCGGCTCATCATCATGGCAGACATGGGAAACGAGCCTGACGAAGAGCAGCAGATGATGCACATGTTGATGTACAGCAACATGTTTGACCTGGAAGGACTTGTCGCCTGTTCGGGCAAGTACCTGCATGACGGCAGGGACGGTTTCAAGGGCCATGTCCATCCTGAATTGTTTCATAAGCTGATTGACGGCTACGCAAAGGTGGTCGGAAATCTCGAGAAACACGCCGCGGGATGGCCCGACCCGATTTACCTGCGAAGCATTGTCAAAGCCGGCACCGCTGAATATGGCATTGCAGCCGTGGCCGAAGGAAAATCAACCGATGCTTCAAAATTGGTCGAGGCGGCCATTCTCAAGAACGATCCTCGCAAGCTTTATCTGGTGGGAAATGCCGGCACCAACACGCTGGCTCAAGCTCTGGTGGATCTGGATAAGACCCGCTCGCCAACGCAAATGGATGTGTTGTGCAAGAAGCTGGTCGTGTTCGAAAACGGCGCTCAAGACAACTCGGGTGCTTGGATCGCCAACAAGTATCCTGAGATTGCCTGGCATCGAAGCAATCGACAGACCTATTGCTACGGCGGGCCCGGCACTGGGACGAACGTTGAAGGTCCTTATACATGGGAACCGTATCCACGGACAGCCGAGGGTCAAGGAGAATGGTCTCACGAACATATCCAAGCAAACCACGGAGAGCTGGGAAGGCTGTTTCCCGATCGCATTTTCAAGGATTGGCATTTCATCGAAGGAGGAGGGACGATTCCATGGACCGGCCTAGCGAACCACGGGTTATCCGATCCAGAGCACCTCTGCTGGGGCGGTTGGAGCGGACGTTTCTCTCGGTCCAAGCACAAGAACGTCTGGTCACGGCATGCACCGGAAAAAGCAGACGAACAAAGCTACGGTGATTTCTATATGTTTGAGGCCGACTCGGAGCAAGAAGAATGGACTGACCCCGTCCACAGCGAGACATTTGACAACTCCATGGTGCCGGTATGGCGTTTCCGAAGAGCAATGTTTAACGATTTTCGTGGCCGTATGGACTGGTGCGTCAAAGCGTTTGACGAAGCAAACCACAATCCCATCGCCACTGTGAATGGCGACAAGGCAGACGACATTCTCCATCTTCAAGTATCGCCAGGGCAGACACTTTCCCTCGACGCATCGGACTCATCCGACCCTGATGGTGATGCGTTGACTTTTCGATGGTGGGTTTACAAAGAGGCTGGTACCTACGATGGCAGCATCCTCATCACGCATCCTAACCACGAGAAAACGGAATTGTCCCTACCCACCGACGCGGGTGGTAAGGAGATTCATGTCATTCTGGAAGTACTGGATAAGAACCCAGAAATCGGCATGTCCGATTACCGCCGAGTCGTGCTGGAGGTGATGTGACAAGCTCGTTTTACATCGCATGCTTCTTTCGATTGCTTTGTTTACGTGACTCACCGATTTTTTTTGCAGCACCGCTCTACCCATGGATGGCCCGCAGCAAGGGCCTTGGGGGTGAAGGGTGCGGGCTTTACCCGATTAACGGCCGTAGTCTTGTATCTTCGATGGCTCGTTTGGTGCGCTTGTGCGGCTGAAGCCTGAACTCCAACTTGCGTTGGAGTCGTAGCCTTCAGGCGACTGCGGTTGGGGCTCCGTGCGCGCTTGTGCGGCTAAAGCCTGGACTCCAACGCTGAGGCCCGGGGGGCGATCCTGGGAAGTCCTTTGGAGCCAAAAGTCTCTGGCTTGAAAGACGAAGCCAAATTATCCGCCGATCCTGCGTAACCCGAATGGATACGGCCCTGGTTCGCTTGATACGGCATTCTGGTCGATGAGCATTCCGTGGGATGATTGTGTTCGTTGGCAAGAAGGGTTGTACCAGGTGCGGAGCGTTTTCACTGTATTACGTTTGCGAGCTTTCGTCGAACGACCTGTGCCCTTCGTGAGTTGGGCAGCGATAGGTTGGTTCGTTGTTCTTGCATTCAATAGTCACAACGACACTCACGCAAACCACTTTTCGATACTCAGTGAAGACCAAGCCGCTCTGCGGGCCCGAGTCACCTTGGCCGAGAATGCCGAGCATGAAATTAACGTCATTTCATTTGCCGTAGACGGCAGTGATGTGCCCGTCGGATTACTCGCTTTACTGCGTCAAGCTTCGACCCGAGGCGTGCGTGTGCGCGTGCTGATTGATGGGCTGAACTTGCGTTTGCCATCCGGATTTGTCAAACGTTTAGTGGAGGACGGTGTAGAAATCCGCGTCTTTCACCCGCCTTTTCATGCACATCCTCTTTGGTGGAATCGTCGATTGCATGACAAGCTGTTTCTCGTCGACCGAAAAGCGATGGTGATTGGAAGCCGGAATCTGCGTGACACTCATTTCGGACGTGAGGAAACGAACTTTATCGACTGCGACTTTATGATGGCAGGCGAGATTTGCAATTCGGCTACGGACTACTTTGACCAATTATGGAGATCACCGGAAGTGCGGTGTGCCACCGAGGCCAACACCATTGGGAGTGATCAAAAAAGGGACCTAAAGATGGGAGTTGTCCCTTGGATCACCTCGGAAGCGGAACGCAGCGCGACGTACCTACAGGCGATGCAAGTATCCATGAACCGAATCGGTTGCGATGGTTCCTCCGCCGCCTGTGATTCGTGCGGCTGCCCAACCACTTCGCTCACGGAGGTTTCGGCCTGTTTGGTTCGCGACGCGACAGGGCAACCATCGAATCGGAAACTTCAGCGGCTGCTGTGTGCCATGATCGACTCGGCCGATTCATCGATCGACATCGAATCTCCCTATCCAATCTTTACACCCGAGACGTTAGACGCAATCCGACGTGCGACCGATCGCGGCGTGAAGGTAACGCTGCTCACCAACTCGTTGCAGTCTACGGATCAAGTGTTGGTGTATGCAGGATACCAACGCGACAAAAAGAAACTGTTGGACATGAAAGTCAATCTGTTTGAGTACATCGGACAGGGACATCTGCATGTGAAAACGGTTGTCGTTGATCAACGCGATGTTCTATTTGGTAGTTCAAACTTTGATTCTCGTGGTGAACGGTTCAATCATGAACTATGTGTGTTCGTCTCGGATTCGCGTGTCGCGAGCATGCTCAAGCCACTGATGAACCAGCGGCTTGAGCATGCTCGTTCCGTACAAGATGGGTCTCTATTCCCCGAAGTCATCGGTGACGCATCACTGCAGCGTCGATTCCAGATGCGAACGCTGCAAGCCGTCGTGCCCTTGCTGCGACACTTGCTATAATCTCTAGGAAACGCCGCAATTGCTCTGTCTTCCCTCAAGAGCCTTCCGAGCATCTTTCCGAACCACTTCAATGAACGAGACCCGATCATGACACTGCACAAACTCGCGGGACAGCCGGTTCCCGACGAACTACTCGAGAACATTCCACGGCTGATTTCGTCTTATTACACCCTGAAACCCGATCCAAAGAATCCAGCTCAAGCCGTCGAGTTCGGCACTTCGGGGCACCGTGGCACTTCGACAACGGGGCGGTTCAATGAAGATCACATCCTCGCGATCGCTCAGGCAATTTGTGAGTATCGAGTGTCACAGGGAATCACCGGCCCGCTCTATCTCGGTATGGATACACATGCTTTGTCAGAACCGGCATTCGTTTCGGCTTTGGAAGTCTTTTCCGCCAACGGGGTCACCACGATGATCGATGCGGGACGTGGTTTTACTCCCACGCCCGTTATTTCGCATGCGATCCTAAGGCATAACCGAGGTCGCAGCGATGGCTTGGCCGACGGTGTTGTGATTACACCGTCACACAATCCGCCATCGGATGGCGGATTCAAATACAATGCAACCCATGGCGGACCTGCCGGCGCAGCAACGACCACCGGAATCCAGAATCGCGCGAACGAAATTCTCAGCAATCACATGGCGGATGTCAAACGCTGGGGATTTGCGGATGCGTTGGCGTCTGATGTTGTACAGGAATATGATTACATCACGCCCTACGTCGAAGACCTGCAATACGTCGTCGATATGAATGCCATTCAAGCGGCAAAGCTCAGGATTGGTGTGGATCCCATGGGCGGTGCCGGTATCGCCTATTGGGAACCGATCGCCGAGCGATACGGGCTAAACATTGAGATCGTCAATCGGCGTGTTGATCCGACGTTCTCCTTCATGCGGGTCGACAAAGATGGAAAGATCCGGATGGATTGTTCATCGCCCTCTGCGATGGCCGGGTTGATTGACCTGAAAGACCGTTTTGATATCGCCTTTGGAAATGACCCGGACTACGACCGTCACGGCATTGTGACGCCGTCGGTTGGGTTGATGAATCCGAATCATTACCTGGCCGTCGCCATCGGGTATCTGTTTCAAAACCGTCCTCACTGGAGTGCCAATGTGGCGGTTGGCAAGACGCTGGTTTCGAGTTCTATGATCGATCGTGTTGCTGCGAATCTTGGTCGAACACTCTGCGAAGTGCCGGTTGGATTCAAGTGGTTCGTCGACGGACTGATGGACGGCTCATTGGGCTTCGGAGGCGAAGAAAGCGCGGGGGCGTCCTTTTTGCGAATGGATGGAACCACTTGGACCACCGACAAGGATGGAATCATCTTGGATCTACTGGCTGCTGAGATTCTGGCCAAAACCGGCAAGGATCCGGGGCAGCATTATCAGACGCTCGTCGAAAAGTTCGGCAATCCTGTTTACGCCCGCATCGATGCCCCAGCGACCCCCGCACAGAAAAATGCCTTGAAGGCATTGAATCCTGAATCGGTTCGTTCCAAAGAATTGGCGGGTGATACAATCGAAGCGCGGCTTACCGAAGCTCCTGGTAACAAGGCTGCCATCGGCGGGCTGAAAGTTGTCACGCAGAACGGTTGGTTTGCCGCGCGACCGTCTGGAACCGAGGACATCTACAAAATCTATGCAGAGAGTTTTCTGGGGGTGGAGCATCTGGTACGGATACAAACCGAGGCGAAACAGATGGTGACCGATGCGTTGAGTAGCTGACCTGGCAGCCATTCCTTGAGCCCCTGATGCTATCCTCTTACGAACGAGGATCGATGAGCGTTTGCATCGATGCAAACGCTAGCGATCGCTCGCTTGTTAGCTGTCCGCTATGAAGCCCGGGCTGGACGCTGGGGATCTGCGACAGCTGTCATTTGCGGTTTCGGATTTAACGACCGTCGTTGCGTTTTGAAAGTCGAAGGATGACAACAAGAATCGCAATGGGAATCCCGACCAAAACAAGCAGGATTCCGGCGATGACGAGTAGTTCGGCTGGTCCAGGTAGTCCCATCGTGAGCAGTCCCGCAGTGTGTTGTTGCGTTGGATCTTCAACAAGAATGTGTGGTTGGGTTGATTGTACGGGAAAGTGGGTCTCGAAGGTGCTTTCTGCCGCTTCATGCCTATTCTCTGCTTTTCCCGCCCCCCGTCTTTTGTTCTAATTCGGTCATCAACAAACCTCGCGCGGAGAATGGAAGCATGGCGACTGGCACCAAGAAATCGAGTGATGTAAAGCAATCTCGTGCCAAGAAGGGGGCGAAAGTCAATGTTTTTCACCAGCGGCTGGGGACGCTGACTTATCACCAAGCGGTCAGACTGTTAGGCGACCAAGGACCAGCGTTGCTTCGCGGCGGTGCGCAGGCCTTTGAAGTGCAGTCGGATCGAGACGTTTATTTAGGCGGCGATCTGTTCCGCGTTCGCGTTCTTGATGAGGAATTGGAATCGGGGCTAGCCGTCGCGACGATGACGCTGAATTCGGGGCGAGACAAGCAGTTGCACCTCAACTGCAACCAATGCGAGGTGCCCTGCGAACACCTCGGGGCGGCCCTGGACTACTTGCTGGAAGCGAAGTCCGTGCTCGGACTTGCGATGCCACCGGATGAATCGGTACCGCTAGAAAACTTAACGATCGAGGAACTGCGGCAAAGGGCGATGGCAGATCGGCAAAAACGTGCTGCCGAAGAAACCATGCGGGTGCGCTCGATGGACACCGATCGGCCCTGGACGGACTACGTCGTGACCAGCGAGCGATCGGGACGCAGTTACCGCGTGGCACTGCGCAGCTTGGCCGAAGGTGAATCGTATTGCAGTTGTCCTGATTTTCGCACCAATCGGCTGGGTACGTGCAAGCATATTTTGAACGTTCAAACAAAAGTCAAAACGCGGTTTTCGGCTGCGAAACTTCGATCCCCCTATCGACGCAAACGATTGTCGTTGCGTTTAGACTACGGGTCATTCGATGGGGCGACGCCGCGCGGCTTGCGATTCAATTTGCCCTTCAAGACGGATGCCAACATGGAAGAGTTGGTTGGCGATGCGGCGCAGCATTCGATCACCGACGCCGTCGACGCGATGAATCGGCTGCAGGCTCTTGAAGGGTCGGGGTACGATGTAACGGTTTTTCCCGATGCCGAAGCGTTCATCCAGCGTCAGTTGACACAAACACGTGTGCGTCAAGAGTGTGACAAAATTCGTGAGGATGTTGACAATCACCCACTTCGAACGGAATTGCTCAACGCGGAGTTGTTACCGTATCAGCTTGATGGGATTGCGTTTGCCACAGGGGCGGGTCGAGCGATCCTGGCGGACGACATGGGATTGGGGAAAACGATCCAGGGTATCGGAGTGGCGCAGTTGCTCTCTGAGCTTGCCGACATTTCACGCGTGCTGGTCGTTTGCCCCGCATCGCTGAAAAGTCAATGGCGAAGCGAAATTGCTCGCTTTAGCGGACGGTCCTCAAAAATCGTATTGGGCAACGGAGAAGAACGGATCAAACAATATCAAGGCGACAACTTCTTTACGATCTGCAACTACGAACAAGTACTACGCGACTTATCGGCGATCGAAAATGTGCCTTGGGATTTGATCATCTTAGACGAAGGACAACGGATCAAGAATTGGGAATCAAAGACCAGCAACGTGATTCGCCAACTCGAAAGCCCTTTTCGTTTGGTGTTGTCCGGCACACCGCTGGAAAATCGACTTGGCGAGCTGTTCACCGTAACGCGATTTGTGGATGAAGAATTGCTCGGCCCGGCGTATCAGTTTTTCAACTCACATCATGTGGTTGACGATCGGGGCAAGACGCTTGGGTATCGGCAATTGGATGTTTTGCGCGAAAAAATGCAGCCCATTCTGCTACGGCGAACGAGGACGGAAGTCGCCAAGCAATTGCCCGAGCGAACCGACGAGATCATTCGCTGCGAAATCACGGCAGAGCAAAAGGAAGTGCACGACGCAAACGTTCGCGTCGTCGCTCAGATTGCCGCGAAGAAATTCATGACGGAGATGGATCGACTGAGGATGCAGAAGTGTTTGTTGATGGCTCGCATGTCTTGCGATAGCACCTATTTATTGGATCAAGATGCCGCCGAGTACAGCAGCAAATTGGAGCGACTAGGCGAACTCCTGGAAGGACTATTGGAGGACCCCTCACGTAAAATCGTGCTGTTTAGCGAATGGCGGCGAATGCTCAATCGCGTTGAACAAAAGCTTGATGCAATCGGCTGCGATTACGTTCGGCTCGATGGTCAGGTGCCGCAAAAGAAACGAGCAGAGTTGGTGTCGCGTTTTCAAAACGATCCAGCCTGCCGAATCATCAATATGACCAATGCGGGTTCGACGGGATTGAACCTGCAAGCGGCCAACACGGTCATCAACGTCGACTTGCCTTGGAATCCGGCAATCCTTGAACAGAGAATCGCACGAGCCTACCGGATGGGGCAGAAGAACCCCGTGCACGTCTATAAGCTCGTCACGACGGGCGACACGATCGAGGAAGGTTTGCTGACGACGCTGGCGTCGAAGCAGGACTTAGCGGACGCCTCGATCAACTTTGATAGTGAAGTCAGCGAAGTGGCGATGCAGAGCGGCATGGAAGATTTGAGGCGACGGTTGGAAGTGATCCTGCCAAAACCGCTCGCGGCACCGGTCGACGAAAGTCAAAAACGTCGTGTTGAAGCGGAAGCCGAGGCGTTGGCATTGTCACAAAAACGCCAATCGGTGTCGCAGGCTAGCGGACAATTGATGACCGCCGCGTTGTCTTTGGCGGGCGAATTGATGAGCGGCAACGATGCCAAGCCGCCTGCCGAAGAAACGGTCACCAAATTGACGGAGCGGCTGGGCCAATGTGTCGATCGCGACGAACAAGGCCGACCTCAACTCACCATTTGCCTTGAAAACGACGAGGCGTTAAGAGGCTTGGCGACCACGTTGGCACGCTTGCTAGGGTGACACCTGAGTTCAAAAGCGTTTCCCTGTCTTCGAAATCGAGTTCCGTCGCCGCAGGGGGCTTTTTTCATCGGAATGCCCGGTCACTCGCCGAGCCGCACGATGGCCAGTCGTCATCAAGGTGGATGCCACGTGCTGATGGGAGACGGAGCGGTGAAGTTCGTTACCAACAGTATCGATACCGGAAACCTGAATTCACGCCCCGTCGGCGTTACGGGGGGGCCACTGGCGGGTTCCGAAAGCCCATACGGACTGTGGGGCGCGCTCGGTAGTGTCTCCGCAAAGGAAACTCGTTCGATCGAAGAACTGTAGGTTTCGTCCAATCATGACGCTGCTGAGTTCGCTCAGCAGCGTGTTATTAACTCAATTACTCTATTCGTTCGTTGCGACGAACGCCCGCTTCCGATCCTTGAAACAGGTTTGTTGATATCATGAAAACGATCATGTTCACCTCATTGTTATTTATTGGTTTAGTAACGCTGCAAGGCTGTGGCTCCGGTGATGAACCCACGGTAAATGAACGTCCAGAAAACGTGACCGCAAACGATTATCTGGAGATGGAACAGGATAGTGAACAAGCAAGGATGGATGCGATCCGAGACGGCAATTGATCCTCAAGGCTTACTACATCCGTTAGCATGACGCGTTGCCGTCGGAACGACGCGATGCCATGCTGTGCCATCCACCACGGACTACGGAAGCGATTGTCGTGAACATAGGCCAGAGGCCGATACACCTTTTGCCAACGGCGCCAGCCGCGGATGATTCTGGACGATCGCCCAAAACCGCTCAAGCCCCACGACACATTCGCAATACATCGCAACAAATTCCCGGTCGGTAACCACTTCATTCTTACTGACGATCTCGGCAAGCTTCTTGTCACTCCTCGCCAAAGCCTGACCCCAGTTCTCCGCCGCACGACAGTTCGTTGACGAGACACGCCCGATCAGAAAGAGTAGGAAATGGCGACTGTTGAGAAGCTGCAACCAAGGGAATTCAAGCGTCGCATCGTTTCTGGTTCCTTTCCCAATTTCTTACGCTTATCCGATGCGTTGCAAGGGATGCAGTTCGTGCAGGCTGACCCAATCCGATCGCCAGCGAGGGCTCAGGATTTGATGCTGCGGCAACGTGTTGCCGGGTACGTCGCGGGCGAATTGGAGGAGTCATTCCAAGACCTAGAAGCGGAGGAAGGATACCTTTTTGCTTATGGGTTTATGACGCCCAAGGTTTGGCGAAACCTTCGTTGGCGTCCAAAACGCAAATTAAGAAAACTCGAGCGTGAGGTGCTCGACGCGGTGGCTGAATTGGGCGAGGTTCATCCACGTGGATTGATAGAGAGATTTGGTCGGAAGTCGGTAAAGAACTATTGGGGCGGTAAGTCTCAACAAACGAAGCGGGTTCTAGAGAGCCTTCATCATCATGGATACCTGCGGGTGAGTCGTCGGGAAAAGGGAATTCGTGTCTATCAGGTTCCTGGGGATTCAAGTGGGAAATCAGAAGCTCCAATGGAGCGATATTGTCTTCTTGTTCTGACAACTGCCTTTGTGTTTGGCCCGACGACAAAGGGTTTCCTCCTTTCGGAGTTGCGGTGCCAAAATCACCTGTTGCCATGCCGGGCGGATCGACTGGCGGCTATCGAATCCTTGGTCGAGGCAGGGAAACTGGCGGAGGTCGAAGTGGAGGGTGTCACTTACCTTTGGATTAGAGAGAATTGGCTGTCGGCGGAGGTTCCAGAGCGAGTTCGTATTTTGGCTCCCTTTGATCCTTTGGTGCGTGATCGAGAGCGATTCGCGCAGACTTGGGGTTGGACTTATCGTTTCGAGGCGTATGTGCCAGCGGGGAAACGCGAACGTGGCTATTATGCAATGCCGGTTCTTTGGCGAGAGGACGTCATCGGTTGGGCAAATGCGAATGTGGTAGACAAGCGTTTGGAAATAGATTTCGGATACGTGGGCAAGCGACCTCGCGCGAAGGCGTTTCGATTGCAAGCAGAGGCAGAAGTGGAAGCGATGGCGAAGTTCTTGGGTTTGGAGAGTGGTGCTTGGGAGCTTGTTTTCTAGTTCGACGGTTCCATTGATTGATCGCTTTGATTCTACTGACGTAGTACAAGCCCGACGCGCAAACGAGTGACACACGTGGCTCCCACGCTAGCCCGGATTATTCATCCGTCCCAACCTATTCCCGTAACTCTTTGTATGCAATCGGCTTACATCGATTGAGTCAACAGACTGCGCACGTTGGAGTCATAGGCTTTAGCCGATTCAGCAAGGATCCAGCACGGAAAGGAACGAATGCGATGCCGAATACCTTGAGAATCATTTCCGTTCTGATGTTGCTAACGGCTGCACTTTTTGGGCGAGTGACGGGCGAGGACAAACCCCGCGTCGTCGTCATGTCTGACATTGGCGGGACCGAGCCGGATGACCAGGAATCGTTTGTTCGTTTGCTGCTCTATTCGAATGAGTTGGATCTCGTTGGGTTGATCGGCGCAAATTCACAGTTTGGGATCCATCGCGGAGACACTCGCGTATTCGAGCGGATGATTGACGCCTATTCGCAAATCCGCCCCAATCTGCTGGTGCATGCCGAAGGGTACCCGAAACCGGCCTACCTGAAGTCCATCATCCGAAGTGGTCAGAATCGCCACATTGGAATGGATGGCGTGGGGCAAGGGGCCACAACAGACGGTTCTCGGCTGATTGCGGATGAGCTGAAGAAAGCGGATGAACGGCCCGTCTGGGTGCTGGCCTGGGGAGGTGTCAATACTTTGGCGCAGACGCTCTGGGATCTGCGAGAGGAACAGACCGCCCACATCGTTCTTGCTGTGACCGACAACATCAGGCGAAGGTCCATGATCTGCAAACCGTGAATTTCGAGGCGTGCAATTTGCCGAGCGATTGGAGCACGTCGAGGATGCCACAGAGGATTTAGCTCTCCGGTGGGTCGTACGCTTCAGGCAACTGGTCATGCACGGCGCGAAGGATCCGCTCTTCAGCTTCGGGTGCCAGTCGGCCCGGCTGGTTGTAATATTGCATCGAACGATCGACCTCGTAACCACCTTCATCAAGCAGTCGGCGCGAAGCGATGTAGCACGGTGCATCGTTGGCATAAGCCGTGATCCATAGCCTCTTGCCGTCAAGTTCCCAGCGTAGACGCAGGTCGTAGTCCACCACCACCTCCCCGGCCAGAAAGACCATCGCCAATTCGTCTCCGAATAGCCAGGTCTGGACTGGATAGGGAATTGAAGCGGGCAAGTCCTCTCCGGCATCCAGCCGCTCGAGTTGAACGCGGGCGTGATAGCCTGTTGCTCCGAGCTGGCTGGCACGTTCCAACAATTCTTGTCGACTCGGTGGAGGTGCGAAGGGCAGATCGATCAAGGTGGCCTGGCACACAGGAACGGTTTCCAATGGAACCAGTTCAGCTTGCAGCACCCTCTTAACCTCAGCTGCCAGCGTTTCGCCGTGAGCGCGCGCCATCGCCAGTTCCCCGCGCGGTTCGGGATTCGCATCAGCACCGCATCCAATCGTGACCATTCCGACCGCTCCGGGAAACTCCCGCTCGATTGCCTCTTGTGCATAACCGGCCCAGTCGCCGCACACTTGGTTCGAATCGCCACCGAGGGTCGTGCAATGGCACGCGTAGTTGACCACAACCGCCTTCACTTCGCCGCCGGTTGTCGCCGCCTTCATTACGGGCGAGACATGCTGGACGGGACCCATTGGGTTGACCCCAAATCCAGCCCACGTGCCGTCCTTTAAGACACGACGGTTGGCCGCGAAACCGACGGATCCCTGCCCCCAGGCCAGTGTACCTGGCTCCAGATTGGCGTGGGCATCGATCGCCACCTGTTCGATCTGGTCCGTCAGACGTTTGGTGTAACGATCAATGACTGCTTGGTGGTCATCCGGAATGGCCTCGCCAAACAGACAAGACGCCACCCCGGTTAAGCAGGGTGCAGTGTGAGTGTGCGAAGCGGCGATCACGAGCCGTTTTTTGGGCAGCTTGATCTTCTGCTCCAGCCTTCGTGCGACCTCTTCCGTCATTGTCGCGGGCACGCCCAAGTTGTCCACTGTGATCAAGATGGCGGGCGGACCTTCCTTGCCACGGATTGCCAGTGCCTTGACCCACAGCCGCTGAGCGACGCCCTGTGCCGGCTGGCGACGATTGCCATACCCGTTCAATCTCGCAGGCTCGGTTGGGGTGACATCCACGGCGGCCACGCCAATCAACAGATCATCGGCTTGGATCCTTGCGTTCATCCCCCCAATCGCGACCACCAACATGCATAGAGAGATTCGTTGCATCGCTCTTCCTTCCAGGGTATTGAGTTGCTCAGAACAAGTCGGCGAACAAGTCGGCGATCGAGGACATAACGTTACTTCTCTTGGGCGACTGCGATCATATCCACCGCCATGGTGCGCTGCGGTAGGCCAACTCCATGGATCATTACCTTCGATGCAGCAGGCGGGCGAGTGGGGTCGAACAGCCGAGGACGCGTCCTGTCAATCCAGCGAGCCGCGTCGTCGTCGCTGACATAGTATGTAGCCTTGACCAGATGGCGCATGTCGCTACCGGTCTTAGCGAGAACCAGCTGCAGTCGATCGAAGAGATCGACTGCCTGAGGTTCACCCCGGCTCGGTTGGTGCGCGTACAGACCGGATAGATAGATTTGCTTGTCGGCCCGCATCAGGGCCACTTTGCTAAAGGTATGCGAGGGGCGAACCTCAGGCGGAGTAAAGTACTCGACCGAAGACGCGGAAGGTCTCTCGCTTTGGGCTGACTTGCTTGGCGAGGGCAACTGGGCGATCATCTCGATCTCCACCGGCATCGAAGCGAGCCATTCCACGAAGACCACCGGCGGGGTCATCTGATCGGGGAAGAACGTGCTCAATTCGGCTTGCACCGCCTCGGCCGAGGTCATCGGTTTCAAAAACACTTTTACCTGAACCACATGCTGGGGCGAGAGCTTCAAGTGTTCGAGAGTCGCGATCAGTTTGGACATCGACCTCGTGGTGGCCGACTCGGTCAAACCGCCCGCGTCCGGCTGGCCGGAAAGGTAGGCGATGCTTCCCGCCGGCAATACGGCCGCATCGGCGCGACCCTCCTCGCCGGCCACCGCCTGGCAGCGCTTCCGGTTGACCGTTTTGCCATTCTCGGCGGATCCGGCGACCACATCGATGGCCACCAACGCTCCGGTGGGTGCAAGCGGCGTCAGGATCGAGGTGATTGCCGGGCGGACGGACGGATCGAGCCGCTTACCCAATTGTTGTTGAAAGCGGGTGAGGATTGCCGTAGAGAGAGCGTATACATTCACGCGAACCAGTTGGTCCATGCCGGAGGCGGAATCTTTTAATACAGCCTCCAAGTTGTCGAGAACCTGTTGAATTTGCTCGTCGACTTTGCCTTTACCGACCAGCTCTCCGGCGCGGTCGAGCGGAAAGAGCTGCCGCGTGTGGACCAGCGGAATCTGTTTAACAATCACGGCTTGTGACATGCCAGCCGGCGCATCCAACGGAACGTACTCGATCGGCGTGTCGACCGACTCCTTGCTTTCGAATGTCACATCGCTGGTCGCTGTCTTTGCAGCCAGCGTCTCTTCAGCCGAATCGATATTCAGAACGACCATGCATGCGGCCGCAGCAACCATTCGCCATTTCATAAACAACTTCCCATCGTTGAATCCTAAACTTCGCTGGGCAGTTCATAGCCTATGCGTTTCGGAACGTCGGTCAACTGGTTCGCCTCGTCGTCGCCGGGGAACATTTCCTTTTCCGGATCCCACTTCAGTCGACGGCCCAGTCGGCGGGCAATGTTTCCCAGATGGCACAAGGTAGCGACACTGTGACCGCTCTCGATCTTCATGATCGGGTCCTGGCGAGAGACGACGCAATCGAAAAAGTTCTCCATGTGGTTGTCGCTTTCGTAGACACGGATTGCATCGGGCGGCAACGGTTCTTTGTCAAGGCCCGCTGGGTCACACTCGTAGCCCTCACGGAAGATCGTGATCGTTCCCTGATCGCCAATAAACGTTGCCCCTCCTCCAAGCCTCGGATCTCTGCTGGTCAACGACAGCACCACACCATTGGCATATCGGTAATGGAGGTTCGTCCTGGAGCAGGCGGCATCGCCACGATCGACTTTCTCTGGCGTGTGGTAGACCATCGTTTCCAACTTCTCAGCGGGATCGACCCAGATCTCGACCGGACCGCTATCGTCCATGTCCAATGCCCAATGGACCATGCTCAAACCGTGACAGCCCCAGTTGGGTAGCTCGCCGCCCGAATAGGGCCGGAACGACATCCAGCCTGGACCGACGGCGTATTTTTCTGCAGGGTACGTGTAGTAAGGAGGCTCACGTTCATAGGGGACACGCGACAGATAAAGATCGGTGTGATAGGGCACCACTTCGTTCGGCCCGCACCATCGGTCCCAGTCGAGCCATTCGGGAATCGGCTGCGCGGGAAAGTCGCACTCGTAGGCGCTGGGATAATTGTAACCGATGATCGATTGGATCTTACCGATCCGGCCGTTGCGAATGAGTTCCACCGCTTTGCGAGTCGCGGGATGAGACCGCTGCTGTTCGCCGGTTTGAAATACTCGTTGGTACTTGCGCACCGCCTCGACCATCATCCGACCCTCGCGGATCGTATGGCTCAAAGGCTGTTCGCCGTACATGTCCTTGCCAGCCTGACAGGCGTGAATGCATGGCAAGTAGTGCCAGTGTTCTGGCGTGGCGTAGATAACGACCTCCACCTCTTTTTGGTCCAGCAGTTCACGGTAGTCGTGAAACGCCTTGCAGCGATAATTCCTGGCCCACTCCTCGGCGCGTTTGCGGTTGAAGTCGGCCACGGCCACGATCCTCGCATGAGCGGGCAGCGAGCCCTGCCCCCCTTTGCCGATGACCAGTTGCCCGCTGCGACGTCCGCAGCCGATGATCCCAACGCCGATCTGGTCCATCGGAGCGACGCTATTTTGCGTTCTGGCGGCAACACGGAACGCGCTGCCGGTCACGTTCGTTGGCTCCTCGCGGCATGACGTCAACACCGGCAGCGTGATTCCTGCCGTGGCAGCACCCAGACCGTGCCCCAGCAACCGCCGCCGCGAAATCTTTCGATTGGTCATGCTGCACCCATCGCCATGTAGACTTTGCGAATCGCCCGAACGATATCGTTGATGTCATCCTCGCTGAAGTTGGGATCCATGATCACCCCGCCATGGCGTCCCAAGATGTCGATCGTCCGTGGACAGCACTCGCTTCCGTACCGAATCGCCTTGCCCTCGGTGCTGTTGAACGAAGGCCACAGTGGATGGACCGTGGTTTTCTTCGCAATCCGCTCGACGACCGGCAAGATGACGGAGCCGCCTGGTCCCGCAGCTGCGATTCCCTCGGCCCGCAACGCTCTCAGGAAATAATCTCGCCGCGCTTCGGTGCCATGATCCAGGAAGACCGTCACCCCCAGATCTCCAGCCTGGTCCGCCGTCTTTCGCAGCTTGATGCCCGGCAGGTCGGCGATGCCCTCGCGGACCTTGCGGGCGTTTCGGCGCAGGCCGCCGCAAATCTTTTCCAGCTTCTGCAATTGGCCCTTGAGGACCGCGCCGGTGAACTCGCTCATGCGGAAGTTGCAGGCAGCGAAAGCCACCAGCAAGCCGCCTCCCATCGAATCCGCGTAGACGTCGCGTAGCGACCCGGCGTCGTGGAATCGGATCGCGCGCTCAAAAAGCGTTGAGTCGTTGGTGAGCACCGCTCCGCCCTCACCAGCGGTGATGCTCTTGCTGAGTTGGAAGCTGTTGATCGCGATGTTGCCCATCGTCCCAACATACTTTCCTTTGAAGCGACCTCCCAAGCATTGGGCGCAATCCTCCAAGATGCGAAGGTTGTGCTTTTCCGCGATCTCTAGAATCGGACTCATGTCCGCCGGAGTACCTTGCAGGTGGACCACGATAATCGCCTTGGTCCGCTTCGTGATTTTCGATTCAATATCCGCAGGATCGATGTTAAACGATTCGTCGATCTCGGCAAACACCGGCAGCGCGCCCGCAAGGACGATGGCATCGTAATCGGCGTACCACGTCCACGCGGGCAGGATGACCTCGTCGCCGGGCCCGATCTCCAATGCCGCCATGGCGGTATATAGTGCCGTCGTTCCCGAGGTGACCCCGAGCGCGTGCTTCATACCGACATGGGCCGCGTAGGCCTTCTCAAACTGTAGAACCTTCGAGTCCTCCGCCTGCCAACGAAAGGGAGACTTCGATTCGAGCACGTCGAGAAGCTCTTGCTTTTCCACGTCGTCGAAGAACTGTGGACCGTAGGGGTGATGGCGAAGTCCCGTCTTGCGAACGGGTGATCCTCCATCGATGGCAAGCTTCGCCGAACTTGCCACGGTTTCGCCCTCTGCCGCTACGCCTGCCGGCGTCGTGCTTGGCAAGGTCGACGCAGCGCCCAGAACACCAACGGTCTTAATGAACTCTCGGCGCTTCTTCATGGGCGTTTCCATCGAACTCTCCTCGTACAGGGGAATGAGAAGTACAGGGGAATGAGAACCACCACCAAATTGTAGCCGGCCACTTTGCCCATCGCTACTACGACACCGGTTGCGGATGCCTGCCGTTGCCAATGCAGCGGCTCCTATTCCAACTTATTTTTAGATTGCAGCCTTTGCCTGTGTCCAATTTGCGAAACACCGATTCGACGGCCGTCCTGCTATTCCCAATACTGCGAGCAGCACCATGAGCAAGGCAAGTCCGCGTAAAGCCCGAAATCGAAGGCTTCGTGTCTCTTGCAGGTTTTGGGAGGTTTTGCCGCGGGCGAACGAGACGCCTATTCGCTACAATCTCGTTAGCGATTCTCCGGTGGTCGCATGGCCGATCGATTTCCAGGTGTGGGGAAAGGGCCTCGCACAAATCAACATGAGGCGAGCAAAGGAAAGACTATGATGCACAAGTTCATTTTCGCAGTGATGTTCTCGATGCTGGGAACCACATCGTGGGCCGCGGACAATCGCCCGAACATCATCTATATCATGGCTGACGACCTGGGCTATGGTGACCTGTCGTGCTTCGGCCAGACGAAGTTCAAGACACCGAACATTGATCGGCTGGCGGCGGAGGGCATCACCTTCACAGACTACTACGCTGGCTCCACCGTCTGCGCGCCGACTCGTTGCGTGCTGATGTCCGGACTGCATACCGGTCACGCCTTTGTCCGCGGGAATCGCGAGGTACAGCCCGAAGGCCAGGCGCCGATGCCCATCGACATTGTGACGTTGCCGAGGCTGATCAAGAAGGCAGGCTACACCACGGGGATGTTCGGTAAGTGGGGCCTCGGCGCACCCGGCTCCGCCAGCGATCCGGTCGAGCACTTCGACACGTTCTACGGTTACAACTGTCAGCGCCAGGCGCACACGTTCTACCCGACTCATCTATGGCACAATGACAAGAAAGTTCCGCTTGACAGCAAGACCTATTCGGCTGACCTGATCTCTGACCAGCTGTTGCAATTCGTGCGTGACAACAAGGAAAAACCGTTCTTCGCCTATGTCCCCTTTACCATTCCACATGCGGCCATGCACGTTCCAGAAGACGACCATTTGCCTTGGCGTGAGAAGTGGCCGCAGTTCGACGATAAGATTGGCAAATACAGTGGGCCGAATGTGACGAATCCCGTCGCAGCGTTTGCGGGCATGGTGACGCGCATGGACCGGCATGTGGGCCAGTTGCTGGCGCTGCTCGAGGAACTCGGCATCGACAACAACACCATCGTCTCGTTCACTAGTGATAACGGTCCGCACATGGAAGGAGGTCACGACCCGAAGTTCTTCGACTCCAATGGCCCGTTGAAGGGGCACAAACGCGATCTTTATGAGGGCGGCATCCGCGTACCGTTCGTCGCCCGCTGGCCCGGTACGATCAAGCCCGGCACAAAGACGGATCTGCCAGTGGCGATGTGGGACGTCTTGCCAACCTGCCTGGAAATCGCTGGAACCGAAGCACCGGCCGGTATCGACGGAATCAGCTACCTGCCGGCGCTGCTCGGCCAGATGGACCGTCAGAAGAAGCACGAGTATCTGTACTGGGCGTTCTATGAGCGCGGCGGCAAACTGGCCGTTCGCTGGGGCAAATGGAAGGGCGTTCGCAACAACGTCGGCAAGAATCCGAACTCGACCCTGGAGCTCTATGATTTGACAAAGGATATCGGCGAGACAAGCAACATCGCCGCCCAGCATCCCGAGGTCGTGACCCAACTCGAAACCTTCCTAAAGGACGCCTACACACCGTCACCCGACTGGTCGTTTGGCGGTCGTTAGAATCTCCTTTAAATAGAATCAATTTCGTCGATAACTGATGTAGAGGCTCTTGATGAGAAAGACTGATTGGCGTTCCATTTTTTTCTCTGCTCTTGGATTCGCACTCGTGGCGAGCAACTCGCACGCCGCAGATTTCGCGATTGCAGACGATACCGAAGCGTTGTCGGTTTCGCACGGGCGTGACGGCAACACGCTTGTCGCAAAGGGGAATTCGAAGGGACAGACGTTCGAACTTACCAAGCCAGGATCCGTCGGCGGACTGATCCTAGGTGCAGCCGACGTGGCATCGGCTGCGGATCTGACAGTCCAGGTGTTCGCACTCGAAGGGGGCGAACCGTTTGGCGAGGCGTTGCATTCGCAGACTGGAGATCTTTCGGAAGGAATGCAAGCAGGGGATTCAGTCGTTGTACATCTTGATCCTCCGTTAAGCTTGTCGGCCGGAAACTACGCGATGGTGCTAAGCACGGTGAAGTCGAATCTTCGATTTCACCTGAGTCGCGGCTACGAGGGCGGTTGTCTGATTCGGCGAAACGACAGCACGAAGGGCAAGTGGGCTGTTGGAAATGGCGTTGGTAGCGATCTACTTTTTCGGCTGATCGGTTCGCAGGGAATTACCAGCGAAGGACCAGCAGGATTGCCACCCAACGAGGCTCCGTTGGAATGGGTGAGGCACGAAAACCCGGTGTTCGAACCGAGGAGTCTCGATGATCTGGAGCGCAAGCCAAACATCATCACCGTGATGGTGGATGATCTAGGCTGGAACCAGATTGGCGTTCCGCAGGCCACGTTCGGTACGCATCCCGACATGTACGTCACGCCGAACCTCGCGCGACTGGCAAACGAGGGGCTTTGCTTCACGAATGCTTACGCACAACCGAATTGCGCGCCAACACGAGCCGCGATGTTGTCCGGTCAGTATCCGACGCGAATCCACAACAACGTGTATGTCGTCGGCAGTCTGAACCGCTTCGGTGGAGGCGGTCCTTCGAAGGAAAAGGCTCGTTTTGTTGGTCCAGAACAATCAGAAGACGTTGCTGCTGAAGCGGTCACGGTTGCAGAAGCTCTGAGAGAAAACGGCTACGCCACCGCGCACATTGGCAAGTACCATGTCGGCGGTCATCGTGGGGAAGAAACACTGCCGGAGAACGTGGGGTTCGACATGAACGTTGGCGGTTTTACCCAAGGTCATCAGCCAGTTTGTTTTGCGACGCAGACCGACGAAAACCTGTGGGGATTTCGAGGGTTGGGGCGAGGCGATTTCGACCGATTTGCCGAGCCCTACGCCACCGAATACCTGGAACGCTACGGTTTCCCGTTATCCCTCGCCGGAACCCCGAAGCATGTTAGCGACGCGCTGGCCGATGCTATGGAAGAAACGGTCGCCAGCTTCGCCGCGGCCGACAAACCGTTCTACCTGCAAGTGCATCCCTACGCAGTCCATGGCCCGGTTCGATCACGCCCCGACCTTCAAGAGGGTTCCGATGGAGACCCGTTCGTCGGTTTCGTGAAGAGCGTGGATTTGATTCTGGGGCGTCTCCTCAGCGCGATTGAAGATCCCAATGGCGACGGAGACAAAAGTGATAGTATTGTGGATCACACGCTCGTCCTGTTCACGTCCGATAATGGCGGAACTCATAAAGACAATCTGCCGCTCCGCGGAGTCAAGGGCATGTTCACCGAAGGCGGCATTCGAGTTCCGCTTATCGCTCGGTGGCCTGGCAGGATTCCCGCCAATACCGTTACGGATCACCTTGTGCACAGCGTCGATTACTACCCAACCTACCTCCAATTGGCGGGCGGAACGTGGCATCCCTCGCCGGAAGTACATCCGCTGGATGGATTCTCATTCGCCGATGTGCTCGTCAATCCGAACGACGACTCGCCACGAAAACCGATCTTCTACTTGTTCCCCGGTTACTTGGATCGTCGCGCCCAACCGTGCGTCACGGCCATTGAAAAACTCGGCAAATCTCAGTTCAAGCTGATCTATTCTTACGAGACGGACGGCTGGGAACTGTACAACCTAACGACAGACATTCGTGAATCTCGCAACATTGCCGACCAGCAACCGGAAGTTGTCTCCCGCCTCGCCCAAAGCATGCACCAGTGGCTGATGCAGGACCATTTGACATGGCGTCCCAAGTATCCGATCGCGAAAGAAACCGGCGAACCGGCCGGCCCACCCCTTCGCTAGGCCAGCGCTGAAGAGGTCGTAATGCGGCCGGTCCGAATAGGCACGCATCAACGATGACACCAACCGTAGTTGCGTAGACGAATCCAAACAATCAAGGAGCCTCCTGTAGATCGAGCGTGAAGCTGTCGTGACACGGAGCAACGCCAGTGTTCTTCCACGTGTGCTCCAACAACAGCCGAGAACACGTGCCCGAACGTAGATTGATCTGCTCAGGAACTCGAATCTGAGTCAAAACGAAACGGTATCCCACCCGCCGAGCCGCATCCTCGAACAATGCCTTCACGTCGGCGGGCGCTGATTCCCAACCGGTCGGACTCATCACATTCGTGTTTGTGGAAACGCACTCGCATGAGCGTCAATTGCGCGTCGGTAGGCGGCAATGTACCGATCTCGAGTGAACTGTGCTTTGTCCATTTGCTCTTGCGTCCAACGCCCCGGCATGTGCAGCCCTAGATGCATTTCTCCCCATTCGCCGATGCCGCCGATGTCGACGTATTCCAATCCCTTTCGTCCATCGAGGAAACCGCCGAGTCGCCGAACGAACTGGCAGTACTCATCGAGGTATTTCTCGTCCCAGAAAACAGGATCGGTTTGTGTTTGGCCGTAGAGATTCAGATGCTCAACGGACGCCGCCCCCTTGTCGAACACCCATTTCGGTGTTGCATAAGCGGAACGGGCATGGGTACTGGCTGACATCACGCGAAAGGCCACACGTTTGCCTCGCCGGCGGACCCAAAAATCAAATATCGGTTCGAAGTAGGCCTCAAACCCTTTGCCGTGGCCATCTTCTTCTAGTTTATTCCAAGTTGGACGAAAGTAGACAATATCGGCCACTGACAGCGGCCATGTCTCGACCGATGGCTGATAATCCAGGCCTCCACCGCCAGCGAGATACAGCCCCATGCCGGCTACTGCTGAAAGTACTGATAGAACACCGCACCGAGTTGCTCTCCATATTTCTTCCAATTGGCGGCCGTTGGATCATCATCCAGCCCCGCTATCCAGTCCGCATTGAGCTCGTGAATGCACGCGGGAACTGCGTATCGTTGCTGTAACCCACCAGCAAAGGTCGGCGAGATGCCTGTCGAACTTCCCTCGGTGAAAAACGAGTGCGTTCGCAAAACCTCTTCGAAACGCCTCAGGCGATCCAGGAAATTGGCTGTTCGAGCATCGTTTGTCTCGGACCGGGGAAAGTGCAGCTTCCCCCAGGCATCATTGTGGAAATCAATGGCCAGGTCTGGCCGCTGTCCCCGATCAATCATTGCCTCGAGCCATCTTTCGAGAGCCGCGTTTTCCGGAACAAGCTCTGGATCGGCCGGTTGCAACCAGTCACGATTGAGATCCTTGCCGTTCATGTTGAAGCGTGTGCGTCCATGGGCAACGCCATCCTTATTGGCCATCGGCATCACGTACAGACAGAAGGTCGCCAGGTATTGCCTCGCTGTGTCGTCATCACGTAACAAGCGACGAACGAGCCCCTCGATCACCCAGTTTCCACCGGGTTCCCAGGGGTGAGCGCGAGCTCGAATCAACACGCGGTGCGGAGCCTCGCTCGATCCCACACGGATCATTTCTAGCTCGCGTCCCTGGACCGTGTTACCGATCGGGGAAATCTCGACCAGCGTCTTCCCGTCAAGATCGGCTTTCAGTTTTTCCAAGTCAGAGATACGGTAAGGTTGCAGGCGAGCGACATAGAGCGACGGGCCGTTCATACGGATTTTCAACCGACGATGATCCGGCTCGACGTATTCCATTTTGACTGCTCGCCACTGTTGTCCGTCGTCCGAAACGAATGTTGTTTTCGGTTCGCCAGCGGCTGTGCCGAGCTTGCCGTTATAGATATTGGCGAACGGGCCCAGCATGAGCGTCAGATCCGCTCCCGGTTCCGCATCGATACGGAAATTCCAGTGTCCGTTTGCACGGTTCGGCGATTGACGCTCCTGATCGTAGACCAGATGAACATGAACAACACCTTCGGCATCCACCTCCCACCACAACGGAGATGCATTTTCAAAAGCGGTGTTGATGTGGTGCAGCGGATGTGTGCCGCCGGCTTGTGCCTCGTGCTCGCATCGCGTTGCCTCTATTAATAGTGAGACGGCGACAATACAAATGCAGAAAGGGATCGAACAAAAAGACGGAATCGACATCAAACTCATAAGCCTCACGTTTAGCGATCCAGCGAATCGTACCAAGGACCATAATTCCAGTTTTGCAGCAGGTTCATCGCTGACCGATCGACAGCCGCATCGACGGGTAGCAGCATCGCTGCATCAATGCTTGCCCCCTGTTTCGCACCGAGCGTCAGTCGACTTGAACCCGCCTTGAGTTGAACGTCGGCGACGCGATACCAGGACCAGTGTCCGAATTGCTCACCGTAGTGAGCGAACATCTTGGTGTAGGCGTACCGAGGACTGGTCCAGTCGTTGAATCCGATCAAGCCGTAGGTCCGAAACTTGCGAGGCTCTGCGTCATCAATTGCAAGTGTCATGTCGGTTGTCCGCCCACGAACGTGATAGGGTTCTCACCCCGCTTCAATTTTCCGGGCAACGACAGTGGCGACACCACGAAGGTGTTGTGCACCGAGAGATCGCGAACCGTCGTGTGGCCATTTTTCTCCAGTTCAAGCTTCAACCAATACGCATAACGAGCGGTGATGTGATCTCGCAGCCTGCAAGACGCGATTGTCGGTTCCGATCAAGTCGGCATCCTGCTGGCCGACGGTACTTTTCGGCAATTCTTCCATGGCAGAACGCATGGAATACGGCAATTGCTGCTCGGAGGGTTGTGGCGAGAAATCTTGTTCAATAGCCGTTGCGAAAGGCAATCCGAAACTGAGTAATGCGGCCGAAATGATTCCCGCAGACATGGAACGGAAGCAGCTACGCATCGCCGTACTCCAAGAAAAAAGGTGGTAATCAAAGTTGTCGATTCATGTGGTAATCGTACCATTCGCAGTATGTAACGTGTCTTCTGATGCGAAAAAAACCTTGCGCCGTCGCGATTCATTCACTCGATACGAAAAAATCGCTAGGACGTCTCGATTGAAGCGAGTCGACCATCTGATCACAAATCACCCGAATACGATCGGAGTTCCAGTCGGGATCCCATGCCATGAAGTGGACGGTTGCGGGTTGATCGAAGGCGATGCTTTGAGCGCCAACCATGATGATGTCTTTGGGCTCGTCGCACGATGCGTTGCGACGTCCGTATTGGCGAAAAATCGTGGTACGACCGGTCATCCGTCCGTCGGGCGAAAAGCTGGCCCAGGCAACGTCGGCCTCGCGGTCACAGCCGATGGAGGATAGGGCGCATTGGATGTCAGTTCTCCGTTATACTTAGGATTGCCCAGTCAGCTCTGCTGCGGAGCAACCTGCCGAGGGATAACTGGGGCAGGGCGGGAAGAGTTTCTCGCTGGGCCCCGGTCGAACGAGCGTGTTTTTCCGGGGTTTCTTTTTTGGACTTCGAGATAGAATGACGCGGAACCTACTCTTTCTGCCCTGAAATGCCAAAAAAAACTGGGCAATCGAGTTGGTCGGTCCGACAAGGCCCGTGGAAGTTGATCCACAACGGTACGCTCGGTTTAACCGGACACGGGAAAAAAAAGTGGGACAACAGCTTACCCCGAACGTTTCTGGTTAACTTAGATGCCGACCCGTCCGAAGAACACAACCTTGCAGCGAAGCATCCCGATCTTGTGAAGCGTTTGACGATGCTTCATGAGCAATGGGCCAGCAATGTGAATCCTCCCGAAGATCAGAAGTGGGTTGACGAGTTCGATGTCCCACTTCACCGCCCCATCACTCTAATTTCAAGCTAGATCATGAATCAAATTTCTCGCCGCCAGATGATGGCCTCCGCAACCGCACTGACGATTCTGGGAACTTCTTCCGCAGCACGTGCCGGATCCGTCAACGATCGTCTCAATGTCGCTTTCATCGGAGTCGGCAACCAAGGAATGGGCTTGCTAAAACGTTTTCTCGCTGCCGATCTCGGCAACGTGGCGATGGTTTGCGACGTCAATCGCGGCAGCTACGGCTACAAGGAAGAGGATCATTTCTACGGACGCGAACCGGCCCGCGATTTTGTCAACGACTACTACACACGACACCGTGGCAAAGGAAACTATAACACGTGTACCGCCACCGAGGATTGGCGTGAGGTCATCGCTCGTGATGATATCGACGCAGTATGGCTGGTCGTTCCCGATCACTGGCACCGCCCGATGGCCGTGACTGCGGCGGCAGCCGGCAAAGCAATCTATTGCGAGAAACCACAATCTTTGACCATCGCCGACGGTCAGGCCATGGTGGCGGCGGTTCGTGAGCATGGTGTGGTCCTTCAAACCGGCAGCCACGAACGGTCCAACCCGGTCAGCCAGTTCATTTGTGAGGCGGCGAAGGCCGGCAAGATCGGCCCGATCCGTCGTGTCGTTACCACGGTCGGATATAACAACAAAGTTGGTCCCGGACCGGGCTGGAAAGCCGAGCCGGTGCCGGACGGATTTGACTACCAAACGTGGCTCGGCAATGCTCCCAAGGTCCCCTATCACCACGACCGATGTTTGTACCGTTTTCGATTCAACTACGATTACTCTGGTGGTCAAATCACCAACTTTGGCGCCCATAGCAACGACATGGCCCAGTGGGGACTCGGGCGTGATTTGGATGGCCCCGTTTCCATTCAAGCGTTGGAGGCCAAGTTCCTGCCCGAAGGCAGCCTCTTCAACACCGCGACCGAAACCAAATTTCGATGCGTCTACGAGGACGGTGTTGAGTTGATATGCCAGTCGGGGCCGGAGCAGGTTCAAACTCGTTTTGAGGGCGAAGACGGTTGGCTGCAGACTGGTTACCGCGGAACGACCGCATCGTCACCAAATTTACTCGATGGCTTACCCGAAAAGCCCAGCGGTACCGATGACGTATTGACGCGTCACATGCGAAACTTCTTGGACTGTGTTCGCACAGGCGATGAACCTCGCGCCTATGTTGAAGTCGGACATAGCACGGCGTCGCTATGCCATATCGGCAACATCGCCATCCGTCGTCACGCACAGCATGGCGATCAAACGCTCGACTGGGATCCGAAAAAACAGACCTTCGCCCAGGAAGATGCCAATGATCTGCTTACCAGGAATCGTGCGTGATTGTCTAACCATCGTCAATCCAACCAATGCTCCGTCTCAGGTCTGCTGAATCGATGCCTTCCCCATCGTCCAAGATTCAGGATGCCGGAAAGAGCAATTCGGTTCGGGCGTCTGCAGGGTCAAAGCCCTCGATTTCGCGAATCGCCGCTTCGTACTGGGGTTCCTTGTAGGAACGTGACGCCCAGCGGAGCAAAGGATAGAGGCTCGAAGGCTTAACGCCGCCGATCTGTTCATGTTGCCAGGCACCCTGATTGCCGACGAAACGGGCACGATAGTCGATTGCCTTTCGGATGGAACGCCCCTCTTCGCTCTCGTAGTTCCAAAGGTCCACGTCGATGCGCTCGGCCAGGGAGGCCAGGGTGAACATGCCACGGAGATTCATCACGCTGTAGCTGAACGATTTGGTGCGGGCTAACTCGTGCGGCTGACGGCCGTCGGGTTCGATCTGCCGAGCGATCCGTTTTGTAGTGGCTTCTTGGAGCACGCGTGCGTCGCGACGGATGTAGGGCAAACCGTCGTCCTTGTTGGGATCAGGCCACCAATACGGGCCGACGCTCATGTAGTCGTGTGGGTCTCCGCTTGGCGGCACAACGCCGCCGTCGGTGACCGAGAACTTCGGAGATATTGCGATGAACGCCTGCGAGTTACGAACACAAGTTCTTGGGCTACTTCTGCTCTCGTCCTCCACCGCTTTTTCGAGCGAGTTGATACTGGTAAAGGATGGCGTGTCGAATTGCGTCATCGTAGGCCCTCCCTCGCTAAACGATCTGCAGCGAATTGCGATTGATGATTTTCGCCAAACGATCCGCCAAACGAGCGGCGCGGACATTGCGCTGGTCAGTGCCGAAGATGCGGCTAGTCTGCCTGAGGCGACGGTGCGGATTTTGCTCAATCCAGATTCGGCGGCGGGCGAGCGATCCTGGACGATGCCGAGTCGAAGGCCAACGACGAACGGACTCGGCTGCGAATTCAATTCCTGCGTGACGGGCTGACTCAGGTCGAAAAGACGGCTGCGATACTGGAAGCCAACAAGACGGATCGAGAGAAGCCGATCAGAGCACTGAGCGAATTCTCTCGCGACACAGAAAAGAAGTATGGCTACAGGGGCAGCAACGGCCTCTGGATCATGCAGCACTGGGGCGTCATCGGCAAGGAAGTCGACTTGGAAGGGATGTGAGACGACCGGAAAATTTTTTTTACCAGAGACATGACCAGAGAATTGTAAGAGAATGATCTTTCGGTCGTGAAAGTTTCCGGTCGAAAACAGATGCAATGGTTGACCGTTGCGTATGATCGTGTTCAGCTCACAACCATTGGGAACGATCGGAAGACCTCGTGACCGAAGACTGATGAGCTGGAAGCCTACCTGGCTCGATCGGAGCCACATTGAACATGATGAAGAATAGAGAATTTCAATTGAAAAACGTATGCCTTGGGCTGTTCGCGGCCCTCTTGATTGTCGACCACAACTCTCATGCTGTTGATCGACCGAACGTCCTGTTTATCCTGGCAGACGACCTGGGATACCACGACCTGGGTGTCACCGGAAGCGATCTGCACCAGACGCCGCACATCGATCGGTTGGCGTCGGAGAGCGTCGCCTTTACTCAGGCGTATAACGCACCGACCTGTTCCCCAACCCGTGCGGCATTGCTGAGTGGCAAGAACCCCGCAACCCTTGGCATTGTTGGCCACGGCGGTATTCGTCGCATGGACGGCGGAGGCGAGTTTCTTGCAAGTGAAGAGTACACATTGGCCGAGGCACTGCGTGATGCAGGCTATGCGACCTGTCACATCGGCAAATGGCATGTCGGTAACAAGGGAACCAGCGGTCCGGCCGAACAGGGATTCGAGGAAGTCATTGCCTCCAACGAATTCTGCTGTCCCGGCAGTTTCTTCTTTCCGTTTCGAGATCCAAACAAGAGCGGAAGACTGGCTGAACGAAGCGCTGTTCCTGACCTGGAGGATCGCCAGCCCGGTGATCATCTCACGAGCTGCCTGGGTGAGGAGGCTGTGAAGTTTCTGAAGCGACAGAAAGATGCCGACCGACCGTTTTTTCTGAATCTCTGGTACTATGCCGTGCATACACCAATCCAAGCGCAGAAGGACAAGGTGGAAAAATACCGCGAGCTTATCGACGACGGCGCCCATCACACGAATCCACATTACGCAGGGCTGGTGGAGCACCTCGACGACAGCGTCGGTAGCGTGCTTCAGGCTCTCGAGGACAACGGCCTGGCTGACAAGACGCTCGTGATTTTCTACAGTGACAATGGTGGCGAGGTGCGTCAGGGCATCACATCGAATCACCCCCTGCGGTCCGGCAAGACTTCGCTCTATGAGGGCGGCATTCGCGTGCCGCTGTTCATTCGGTGGCCTGGCGTTACCCGCGCCGGTGCAGCCTGTGCGGAACCCGTGGTGGGGCATGACCTGTATCCGACCTTGCTCAGCGTGACTGGCGCCGCAGGCGATCCTCGCCAGAACCGCGAGATGGACGGCCGGGATTTGTCAGGATTGCTCCGCGATCCATCCGCCAAGTTGGCTTCCCGATCACTCCATTGGCTGCGATATGGCGAGACGTTTCATTACCCCTCCTATCGGACCGACCCGATCTTCGGACCAAGCGCGGCGATTCGCAAGGGAGATTGGAAGATGGTTGAGCGTTATCCCACGCCCGCAGGACTCCAGCGAAAGTTTGAACTGTATCAACTGGTTCAGGATCCGTCGGAATCCGTGAACCTTGCGGAATCCAATCCCGGCAAGCTGATGGAGTTGAGGAACGATCTGGTAAGCTGGCAGCGGAAGATCAACATCCCCACCTATGAATCGCTGGCTTGGCCGGCGTTCGAGAAGGTGGAAGAGTCGGAATAAAGATACCAAGACACCTTGTTGCGGCCCTTCTGGTCGGTCTCGCAGTGGCGTCAACATGTGCTAGCGAGATGCCAACGGTGCAAGTCGATGTGAGTTCCTCCGCTCTCCAAATAGAAGGCTGTGGGAATACTCTTAACGATGTCCACCCACGCGCAGAGTTGCGGATTGGCGATAATCCAGGGCAAGTGGATTTCATTCCCAGGTCTCCGGCGGCGATTGCCACAGAGTACGAAGAGACGCCGCTGGTACATTGACGGTTCTCAACTAGACACCGACCCCAATCAAAGCGAACTCGCATGCACTTCCGAATCCTCACTCTTCTTGTTGCGTGCTGTTCGTTTGCCTGCTTGAACTCATTTACCGCTCAGGGCATGGTCTTCAAGTCCGACCATGTTCAGGCTCAATGGGACACGTGGGCTTACGAGTACGAGGGGACGTTTTATCTGTATTACCTGATCACCGAGCATGGGCCCGGCGAAGGCTTTGGCGTAGCAACGTCCACGGACGGAGTGCATTGGGAAGACCACGGCTGGGCCATTCGCCAATCGAGTCCGATTGGCGCGTACCGCCCTCGGTTTCACTTTTCGGCGCAAGAAGGCTACATCAACGATCCGAATGGCTTGTTCTTTTACAACGGCGTCTACCCCATGTTCTTCCAGCATTGGGATATGGGGCGCAAGGCATGGGGACATGCGACCAGTGAGAATCTGTTGCATTGGAGCGAACAAGGGGATGCCCTAAGACCACGCGATGGATTTCAGGCCTTTTCGGGGGGCGCTGTTATCGATAAGCATAACACGTCGGGATTGCAGGACGGCGAACCTCCTCCAATCGTCGCACTGTTTACGGCCTGGGGCGATGGGCAGCATCTGGCTAATAGCACCGACGGCGGTTGGAACTGGAATCGAAATGCGTTTCGGCGGAATGTACCCAAACCAATCGTTGGACAGGCCGTGTTAGGGAGCGCCATCAGTCCAAGGCTGGACCCCATAAGACAGGTCCAGCCAACGCAAGCCCTGAAAAACGGACTCAACTTTGATGCATTCGAATTCTCATCCTCAGCTTGAAGGCCTGTTCTTCTCGCGAATCGCTTGAAGCTCGTTGTCCACCTTCTCATACGCAACGTTGTGGGGAGCGACTTTGTCTCGGCTCGCGATCGCGGCTGCGACACCGGCATATTCGCCCATTGCGACCGCATTGCCGGTCACGCGGTAGCTTGAGTGGGCGATGAAATCACCGCTGATACATCTGCCTGCCATCATCAGATTGTCGACATCGGCTGCGATTAACGCGCCCATCGGAATATCAAACGGTTTTGCTTTGATACCACGATTCCCATAGCCGCCGTCGCTCTTTTTGATCGCATGAATATCGACGCAAAATCCAGAAGTGCAGACACTTTCGGCGCGCTGATGCCCGGTGATAACATCGTCTACTGTCACCTGATCGCGTCCAGTGATCCGTCGTCCATCACGCACGCCGATCTGTTCGCCAGTCGCGACCAAACGGAGGTTCTTCCATTCCGGAAGAGTTTGCAGACCCCGGACGATCCTATTGAGTTCATTTCGGGCTCGCAGCGTTGCTTGCGTGATGGCGGCAGCATCATCGGGACGCACACCATACTCATGATTCATCATCACGCTGGCTATCGAGCCACCCATGTGGAAGATCGTTGGCTTGGTGTAGCTGGGTTTGTAACCACCTCGCTCGATTTCAGCTCGGAAGCGATCCTTGTGTTTCCCATCGCTGCTCCCTGCACGTGTGTACTTGTGTAGCAATTCAGGCTCAGCTGAAATCACTCCCATCAACGACATCGGTTGACATGGGCAGTCGTCGTCCGTAGCACCATCGCCAATCTGAAACCGACATCCTGCCAACGCACCCACGTCACCATCACCGGTGGCATCGATGACAACGTCAGCAAGCCAGGCTTCTCGCCCGGACTTTGATTCCGTAAAAACTCCGCGGATGCGTTTTGACTCGTCAAGTTTCACCGAGACCACACGAGTATGTAACTGAACTCCGATGTTGAGCTCTGCGACGAGAGACTCCAAGACCCATTTCATCGTTTCCACATCATACATGTACGAAAGCCAAGTCGCCGGACGGATTCCGATCGGGCCGTATTGTGCATTTGCCTCGTCGAGTCGTCGAATTAACTCCGCATTGAATCCTGGTTTATCGGCATCAATAACATTGGAAAGCATGCCGCTTGTCCATACGCCTCCCAGGCACCCATGGCATTCTAGGATTTGAACCGACGCGCCGGTTCGGGCAGCGGCGATTGCGGCGCTGACGCCCGCAGGGCCGCCACCACAAACCAAGACATCGCACTTTCGTGTGACGGGTGTTTGGCGTTCAGGTTCCGCAACGTGACCGGGGCTTGTGTCGACAGTGCTTTGGCCAGCCGCGATCTTGGTATGCGCGGCACCCAAGAGTGCTGCAGTACCCGCCAGCATTCTTCGGCGATCAATCGTAGTTTGGTTCATATGCAATTTATTAGCCTGTGGGTCGTAGCTTTGGTGAGACAGCACACGGTGTTTCCCTCGAGCGTTGATGATATCATCTCTGGCCGGCGCCGGACTTTCGTTTCCTTCTCCGTTAACGCAGTCAAAGCTGCCAAAGCATGGATCGGGCTAATCCGGCTGAAGTAAGAACCGAAGTGGCAGTTCTCAAGAAAGCAACTCCTGCTACCTACAATTGTAGCATTCATTCAACTAAAATCCGCTGCTAGCACTCTCGTGTAGAAAAGGGAACGTGCAACCAGACCGATTAAACTCTCCCCATTCCCCCGGATTCCCGCCATGAAAACCAATTTCAATCGACGCCATTTCGCAAACGATCTACTTCTCGCGACGTTTGTTTTCGTTTCCGCATCGCTGCTACACGTCTCGCCGTCCTCAGCCGACGACGCGGTAGCCGTCGCAGCGACCTCGAGTGCTGACAGTTCCAGCGACTCCGGTGGCACAACCGAGTCGGCACCAAAGCTGAAGATCATCGGCGTGGCTTGTAGTTTCCGTGCGGGGAAGACGACCGCACAATCTCTTCAACTTTGCCTCGATGCGGCAAAGGTCGTTGCGCCTGATCGCATCGAAGTCGAATTGATTGAGTTGGCAGGATTAAAATTGCCAGCCGAAGTCGCAGCGGGCATTCCGCTTTCGGAAGGTGAACGCGACGATTTTCCCGCCATTGCGGAAAAACTATCCGACCCGAATCTTGCCGCAGTCATCATCGGTACGCCGGTTTATTATGCCAACATGTCATCGTTGTGCAAAGTTTTCATCGAACGTTGCGGTGTGTTCCGCAAAACGTTTGCATTGTCGGGCAAGGTTGCTGGTGTTATCGCCGTTGGCGGCAACCGCAACGGCGGTCAAGAGCTTGTGATCCAATCCGTCCAAGCGTCATTGATGGCCCATGAAATGTTGGTTGTCGGCGATGGACGCCCCACCGGCCACTTTGGCGGAACGCTTTGGAACAACGGAGGCGATGACATCACAGAAGACGAGTTCGGTGTACAAACAGCGCAAAACCTCGGACGCCACGTCGCGGAAGTCGCTTTAACACGCGTATCCCAGTAGAGCGACGGTTCTTGGCTCAGCCAAATTTCAAGGCGGCTTGGAACTTGCGAGGATAGGTCCTTCCATCAAAGACGCAGAAAGACTTTGCGGCGATACATCCACAAGATGATCAGCCAGAGAACTAATAGGACGCTGGCTCGCTTCATCATGGGAATCCACAAGTCGCCGAAGATTGTGAAAATGTCCTGGCCCAAGTGAATCTGAAGTTGAGTGCGGATGAAGGAAGTGCTCAGTTGAAACAAACAGTAGAGGGTGATGGGGTTGAGGCCAACGATGATCAGCGGGAAGGCGAGGCGTTTGAATCCCAATCCATCGACGAGGGCCACAAAGACCGCGAGCATCATCGCCACGAACCCCGTGCTGTAGAGTGTCCACGCAGGGGTCCAGATGCGTTTGACAATCGGACAGATCCCGGTCAGGTCGAGCACCAGCCCCAAGGCGATGCCGAGCAAGCCTGCGAGGACGAGCCGCATTAGTTTGCCGGTCAGGGGCAGGTCGCTACGCAGTAGGCGACCTGCGAGCAGGCCGAAGGTCATCGTAGCCAACGAGGGGACAAAATTAAGCGTCGTGTAGCCGCCACGATTAAAGGTAAAAGCTTCGTCGCGTGGAAAGAGGTTGAGGAACCAAGTGTCAAAGTTGGAAGCGAAGTTGGCATTCTTCTCCCAATGGGCGGCGAAGCCGGTGAGCCACGACCACTCCGCAGGAACCCCCACAGCCTGCCAATCAAAGCCGGCCGGCGGCAGCGGATAAAGAGCAAACACTAGCCAGTAGACTATCAAAATCGAAAAGGCAGCGATCCAGGTGGTACGCGATTTGGTGAACGCCAGTAGGAACAGCAGCGGATACCCCAGTCCGATCTGAGCCAGGACATTGGTGAAGACCCAATCGGTCTGTTTGCTCCAGGCGGACGAGAGAAACACGGCCAAGAGGACCAGGAGCAGCGACCGCCAAAGGGCGTGTGCCAACATGATTTTGTAGCTCTGGCCACGGGCACTTCGACTGGACAGCGACCAAGGCAGGGCAATCCCAACCATAAACATAAAGGCCGGCTGAATCAGGTCCCAGAGAACACAGCCTGCCCACTGCACGTGGTCGGTTTGATGTCCGAGAAGCTGCCAAACGGAGCTGTCGGGAAACTCCTTTGCGATCTCAGCTAGCCCCAAACCGCCACTGGCCATCAGCAGCATGATCGCGCCTCGGTAGGCATCGAGCGACGCGAGTCGTGTCGGCGCTGCGGCCGGTTCGGGCGTCAGAACCGTATGCGATTTGGAGGCGTCAGAACTCACGGGGTGTCTCCGGTGGCGAGCGATGATTGGTTCCGCTGCTTGAGCGGCGGCAGGGACACCTGCGGCGGCACATCCTTCTGCACCGTGATGCCATCGGTCAGCAGTCGAAGGTTATAGACGGGAGCGGCGCGGAGATCCACCGGATCAGCGTGCAGAGGCTGTTGCGTCATGCTCCACCGCAGCGACAGCATGAGATAGCCATTGGAACGGGGATTAGGGTTGTTCATGAGGGAATAAATCCGGAACCCCCAGGACGGAACGATGCCTGTGTCATCCTGAGAGTGAGGCGAAGGATCGAAGACAGCAGCGCTGACGCGTTCGCCGCCGGCACCAAAGATCTTGTCACCGAATTCCGCCACACTGCCCGGCACCCAAAAATAGAAGTCGCCGCTGGTTCGAATGAAGGAAATGGGACGGCCCACACCGACGAGGCATAGCCGGTGTGTCGGCGAGTGTGAGATCGGTGACTTTCACATTGTTGCAACTGAGAATGCTCAGACAGTGCCGCCACTCAGCCTTGGCGTACGCGTCGGTGTGATAGTCGCCTTTCCACATGCGAAACGTCGCCCCGTTCCCGTTGAGTGTGACATTTTGTTTCAACTTGGCTGTGAACAGCGAATCATTCTTACCTTTGAACTCGCCGCGTTTGGCGAGGATGACACAGCCTGTCGTCGCGCAGAGTAGCACGGCGGCGGCTGCGATCAAATATTGTTTTGCCATCAAGCGGTTCGTGGTCTGATTGAGTTTGTCGTGGTCGGTCATCGGTGCAATATTCAGTGGGTGGGGAGTACGTCGACTGCTATCACTTGGGCAATCGTGAAGGATCTTCATCCTTGCTGCTGGAAAGAAACAGTTGATCCAGCCCCGTTCCGGGTTCGCGTGAGGCAATCACGAGGCGATAGATCCCACGTTTCAAATGAAGGACCGCTGGCGTTTTCGATTTCTCCAGCATCACCACACGCCATTGCCAATCGCTTGCTTGCCCTGTGTGCCAGGCTGCCGTAGCGACGATGTCCTGCCCTGCTTCATCATAGATGCTGAGGAAGAAGGAATCATTTTCTTTGGTCGGAGAAAGCACTCGCCCCCAAAGACGGTAGTCGTCTTCTCGAGCGACGTTCAACAGCCATGTTGATGTGCCCGATATATTGGCACCTGACCCTAGCTCCGGCTGGATAAGGAATCGTTGCCCCGACGCGAGTGGATCGGATTGCTCGCAGGCCCCAGACATCCGCATTCCTGATTCCGCTTCCCACAAGACACCCGCGTGTTCTGGCACTTCGATCGGCTCGAGTGCATCCATTCGTGCGCGGAACTGCTTGACACACTCTAGTTTTTCAAGCAGCGGAGCACCCACATCCTCAGCGTCAAGTTCGAGAACGGCAACGGACGGCCGCGGAATCAAACGTACCACAGGAGTGTTTTGCGGCGAGCGAATCTTGACCGAGACAAGCCCATCCAAACCTGGCACGGCAACGTTGATGTCACTCCCCAATGTATTGACTGATACCGGCTCAGCTTGTTCAAACGCCCTCCGCCATGTCTGGAATTGCTGCTCGTCGAGTTCACTACCGATCCGCACCCAAAACGCGACAGCTGGCTCGATGCTTTGCGTATCGTCTTGGTGTTCGACCGTCAATCGCATTGCGCCGTATTGGCGGCCATCGTCGACAAGATTGATCTCGCATTGCCGATTCGATTGGGTTCGGCAGTAGACGACCCGGATACCAAGGCACGCGGTGCCATATCGCAACACCAGCGGCGTACCACCCTGTGCTGGCCGAATGGATACGTTGGGGGACTTACCCGATTCCGTTTGGGTTAGGTCCACCGTTTGGCCATCAACGTAGATCGCGTCGGGTTGTCGTCGCAAAACAAAGTGACTTTGAAGATTGGTGACCAACGAGGCCGGCAAATCTTGCTTGCGATAAACCGCCACTCCAATCGCGTCGTTGCCGCGTTGTGCCCCAGCCCACAGAGGCGTCAAGTGCAGGGCCTTCATGTGTCCCGCCGAACCAGCCGAATACTTTTTCTTTCCATAGGGATCTTCGCGTCCATCTGCAATAAAGTAGCAGTGCGTTTGCTCTGGCGAGCCAGGTAAATCGATCGTCATCGGCAGATCTTGTTTCCCGTAACAGGCACCGGAAGTCCCCAGAGTAATGTCACGATACATTTGATGCGTGCGTGACTGAGACAACGATTCGCCCCAACTTTGCCTAACCGTTCTCGGGTATCGGTCGAGACTCATTTGCAGCAGACGGGCTGCGGGCGATCTCTGCGCCAAGACGGAATGCAACAACGAATCCGGGCTAGGCATTTTCTCGTCAATCCAACCGTTGACCCATAGAGTCCGTTGCAGTCCGCCTAGTCCATGCAAGTAGTCATAGCTTCGGCTTTGAGGGCCGGCGATACGTGCGGCGGCGGCATACCAATTCGCGGCAATGTCGGTCCAAAGCAAATCGGTCAGCGCAGCTGCTTGAAGTCGGCCCGATGATCGTTCCGCGTAAGTTTCAATCCACATCAATCCGCTCAGGTCGGGATCATAGTAGGTCGGGCTACAGTACTCGTGTGTACCGAATTGCCAAGTCCACATCACCATTGCCTCAAGTCGACGGTAGCCATCGTCTGCCACGGCAGCAGTCGCCAGTAGTTCCCCTAGTTGGATCAGATTCGATGCGTTCAACAATGCAATATTCGTATAGCTTGTCGGCACGCGATGCCGTTGACATCCCTGGGCCCCAAGCTCAATCAGTAACTGTAGTTTCTCCCGGGCTGGCTGAGGAATCCAATCGCGGTGTCGCCGCCAAATCAAACAGGCATCCTCCATGCAGAACTCGACTGCATTTCGATCGGTTACCGTTTCGTCACCCCAGTACCAACGCAGATTCCCGTAGCCCGGGCTTGCCGGATCCCGGTCCTGCATTTGTGTTGCCAGATCGAACAGTCGATCAAGACGCTCTGGATGTACCCTTGCTTCACAAAATGCCAACGCGGTACTAAACAGTCTCCGGCAACTTTCTCGGTCGTCGGGTTCGAACTGGGCAATCCGATCCCAAAAAACGTCGCATCGTTCTGCTGCAGCCTGGACAATCACTTGCCGCCGAGAATCCGACAGAGGCGGTGCAGAAAATGCAGTCGCCTCAAGTATAGCAATCACTAGGCAAACAATCGAAACACGAACCAGTTGGCGGGATGGCGTCATTGGGGGCTCTTTGGCAGGGGGAGGCAGGCAAGAATCGTTGCTTGCTCGGTGGCAGCAAATGATTGGGATGGTCGCATGCCTCATGGTGTGAGGACTTCTGGTGGGTGGGATCGCGTACCGCTCGGGGATACAGATAGGTCAGTGAGCGGAAGAGGTCATTCTAATGAAGTCTCACCACGGGCACAGGTTGGGTCATGATACGATGTCATGGATGTTGAAACGATAGGGATTCGGCTACACTCTGAGGAGTTGGACTCAGCAACACCTACCTGCTCTTCCTGGGCTTCGATAACACAGCGAGAAAGGCATCCCATGAGAATGCGGATGCGGGAACAGAACTGATGCCTTCCGAGGTCAAGTTGCTTCCGCGGCAAGATCGTCAACTTTTTTCTTGCGCTGGCGACGTATGCAGTGATCTCGCTGATCGCTTACGGGATTGGCCGGAACATAAAGAATGATCTGTGGTTCTATCTTGGCGGTGGTCTGTTCGGCCTGCTGGTCATTGGATGGTATCTTGTCGGGTTCTATCCGGGATCAGGCAAGGCGGGTATCCATGTGGCGATGTTCACCAACTGGGCCGCTGTGTTGACTGTGCCCCGGATCTTCACATCAGGGGGGCTATCGCGACGACCCGCCCGTGGGTGATGGCCGGAAGGTGATCGTTAGCGACACCGATCACCTGTGGCTTCTTGCGGGGCCTAAACCCGATCTTCATGGACCCGTATGACGGCGCCGTATTGACTCACGGGTATGACAATCGGCAATGTGATCCGATTCGGCAAGCGATGGGCCACGCGTTGGATTGGTCCCGCCGCGTGGATCTGGCCGCCATGACTCCGCACACTGAACTGTCCTCGTCTAAATACTGCCTTGCCAATCCCGGCGTCGAATACCTGATCTACTGTCCTGCGGGCAGCAAGACGACCAACGGATGAAGATTGGGTTTTGTGTTTGGAGAAGCAATCATGAACCGAAAACACTTCATGTTGTCTTGGCGGTTGGCCTTATTGCTCGCCGTGCTCGCGCAGGCTTCATTGTTGGCAGCCGACGATGCTCGGATCGCGTGCCTTCGAACAGTATCGCTTGACGCCCTTCCGCAAGGAATTGGAGCAAGTCCGCGGCATGCATCCAAGGCTGTACCTGGCTGCGGGTCGGGCGTAAGCATCATCGGAGACGCGGCCATCGAGCGAATTCCACCATCTTAGATCGCTCTGTGTCAGCCCTTGGAAGACGGGATGCCCGGGTGCCCCGATCGGCATCAAGAACTGGGATTGGGGCGACTACGCCACCGTGGACGGCGTGATCGTCAACGGCGGCTCCGGCCACAACAACAATAATTGCTTTGTGGTCCCCGAGTGGGACATGGTCATCGTCCGGCTCGGCCTGGATGGCAAAGCGAAGGACGATGCGAGGAATGGTTTTTCTGGGAAGGTTGCCGATTCTTTGAAATGAAGAACGGAATCTGCGGGCGGCCTTGGGACGCAGGCAAACTTGGCTTCCGCCGCAAAAACTTCACGATGAAAGTCGTTCTTACGTGGCAAAGTCAAGTCGGTCCAAAGTCTTGACGATTTCCGTTACCGATCAGTTAAACTTGTCAACAGCGGACACCTTTTCAATTGGAGTGGTTCCTGGATGCGTCCTACTGATCAGCGGATTGGTCATCGGAGTCCTGGGTATCGAAGAACGGAAACAATCGACGGATATCCTCATCGCTTGGTTGAGTACCGTATTCGCAGATCTCGAATGCTTCCGCGTATTTGACTTCCGCGCCCTTTTCTTTGCCGTACCATTTGATCAATGCTTGGCGGTAGTTGTTTGCCTCTGCACCAGCTCGACGGTCCCATACCTGACGGATCTTTTCTAATCGCAGCTCAGGACGGCTGGCTGGTGGAGCTTTGGCCGCACTTTCCGCATTGGCCAACGCGCCACCGTCGAACACTTGCGACTCCAGTTGCGTGATCGCCTTGACCTTGGTCTCGAACACATCGTCGATCGAGACGGCAATATCGGCTTGGAACGGGTACGGTTTTTTGAAGCGGTCGCTAGAGTAAAGAAAGACAGGATTCTTCGGAAGTGCCGGAACATCCGGGCAGAAGTAGGGGACAGCGACCATGAACGAGGCGTCTTGAACGAGCACGCCAACGTAGCGATGGTCGGGATGGTAATCCCAAGGGCGATGGGCGATCACGATATCCGCCTTCCACTGGCGAATCAGCCGGGTAATCGTTTTGCGATTTTCCAGTGTCGGCATCAGTTCGCCATCATGAATATCGAGTACTTCGGACGTGGTCCCCAAGATCTTGGCGGCGGCTTTCACTTCGGCGGTCCGTCGTTGGGCGAGCGCCCCACCGGACATGGACCAGTGCCCGATGTCACCATTGGTCACGGACACTAACTTGACGTGGTGTCCCAACTTGGCCCACTTTACACCGCAACCTCCCGCCCGGTACTCCGCATCATCCGGATGTGCCCCAAACACGATGATCCGCAGTTTTCCATCGTCGTGCGGTTGATCGTCCGCGCCAGCGTGAACGCCAGTGAAAGCCAGGGGAAAGAAGCAGATCAGCAGCAAACGCGTGGCCTGAGAAAGAGTCTTCATCAAATGCATCCGAGTAGCAATGTTTAAAAGCGTCGCGGAACTCGTCAAAAGTTCCGCCGTGTATTGTAACCGTCGAAAGTCCTTCCAATATACGACAACGAGAGGTCGTCTTGTTTGATCTTGATCGGCATGGACAAATCAAAGGCGGTAGAGGGTCATTTATGTGGCTCATCCGACGGAAGCGCGCGGAACCCAGACTCGAGGTTTTTTGGAGGTATGGCTCCGGTGTCCAATGATCTGTTAGAGCATTTCCATAAAACACGTAGGTCCGGTTCCCACCGGACTGCCTCGATTCGGCCGGTAGGAACCGGCCCTACATCCCATGTCAATTTTTGAAAGGCTCTAGAAAAGAGTCCCCGACGGACGGTCGTCCGCCGGGAACCGGTAGCACCCTTGGCGCACCGTCGACCGGGATATCCCTTGTCAAGTTGCACCTCTGCAGAGCTCCACTCCGTTTCTCCCGGAAACTGCACGATAGCAAGTGAAAAATAGCTCCTGCCAGCAATGATGGGACACCGGAGAGATGCCTCGAAAACCTCCTGCGCACGCTTCCGCCGGATGAGCCCTTTATGTTTGGAATTTCAGACCCCTTTTCGGATAGGTTCTTTCCTTACCTCATGCCGGACGAGAAACCGTACCGGCCGCTGAATGCCACGGTGCAGCGCAATGATGACGTCTTGTGGTCACGGGAGAAACAGCTACCCACCCATTCCGTGAGAGAGCCGAAGTTTCAAGGGTGTCCACACCAGCGGAGGAATCGTTCGACGGAGACGCTTGCCAGTCCTGCTTGAGAACGTCCACCGGGGATGTAGGGCTGCTCTCGATCGTAACCAGGCGTGCCACTGCCCCATCCTTCGTAATACATGGCGGGGTCACCGAAGACGTTGCCCGAAATCGAATCCAATCGGCTACACTTGTCCAGCTCAGGAACTGTGATTCACGTAGCTGATAATGTAGGAGTTGTCATGAGATTGTTTTCAGTCGTATGCCTGTTGGTAATAGACCTTCTGATGAACTTCGGATCAGCCAGAATCGCATTGGCCCAACATCCCGAGACGGTCAAGCATTGGACTTTCAATACGGACGGTGACAATCAGGGTTGGACCGGAACGAATGGGGCGAGGGTTCTTATGCCGAGCCCTGCCGTGAATTCGGATTCGGCATGTACGAAGCCGTTCGCGACAACCTTTGCGATGAACCGGAATCGGGCTGGCCGCTAAACGATGGCCCCAAAGACGTCGGATTGGGCCCCTATGAATACACCGAAGACGCGAAGTATTAAGAATCCGAGGGTGTTACTCGTTACGTCAAGCATCGCAGTCGATGATGACACAACCAATAGGATACACATCACATGAAATGCACCACTCGCACGCTCTACAGCGGCACCGATGAGAAACCTGTTATGCAATGGGTGGCGGCCCTGCTACCCTCTGTCTTGTTCCTTCTGTCTTCAACCGTCTCGGCCCAGACGCTCACCTATGAGGAAGCGAAGGCAAAAATCCCCAACCAGAACCTACCCGATTTCTGGATCAGCACCGTCGATGATTTGGCGGATCGTTGGCAGCGGCTTCAACACGGTACGGCAACGACCATCGCCACGTCGCCCGGCGGACATCCGTTGCACTTAATCGCTTTTGGCGAGCGAGAGGATCTTCCGCATCAGGCAAACTTCAATTCGGCGATCGGTGGCAAGGAGCCAGCAGCCTACATGGACAAGGACGCACGAGAGAAACCGGTCGTGTACTTCGTAGGACCCGTACACGGCCACGAAGTTGAGGGGCTGACGGGATTGGTCAACCTGATTCAGGTAATGGAGACCGGGCGGGATTTGCGTGGGAAGGACCAGACTTCGCTTCAACAGCTAGGCCAACGCTGCCGGGTGCTGATCGTGCCAGCCGGAAACCCGGATGGGATCGCTCGTTTTGAACCGCGATCATGCCGGGGCATGACGTTGGACGAGTTCCAATTCTGGGGCCAGGGTACGTCGAGCGACGACACGATCGCAATCTGGCCCGTTTCGAAACGACGGCATCCGCGAGTCGGTCCAGAGATCGGTTGGCTGGGCTGTTATTTCAACAACGACGGCATCAACCCCATGCACGACGAATTTTTCGCCCCCATGGGGCCTGAAGCGCCGGCCATCCTGAAAGTCGCCATGAAAGAGGGCCCCGACGTCGCCGTCTCGCTCCATAGCCACGGTGCTGCGCCAACCGTGTTGCGTCCAGCCTATGTTCCCATGGAGGTGCAGGAGCGAGTGCGATCACTTGCCCAACGACACAACGCCTTACTCTCACTGCGTGATCTGCCGCACGGGGGCGTGTTTGAGCCCGAGTCCGAGAGCGGCAAGGTTCCGCCGCCATTCAATTTGACTAGCGCTCTGTACCACATCAGCGGGGCCATGGCGTTTACCCACGAATGCCCGCATGGGATTGTGGGAGAAAAAATGTGTGATGTGACATTCGACCAAATCCTTGATATTCAGTTGACGCTCTATGAAGTGATGTTTCAGCAAGCGCTGGACGGCCGCTGAAGAAGTTTTTTGTGCGGTGATTGTTGCAGCCAATCATATGCGACGCTTCTTTTGCGATAGGTCCGTTCGCTTTATCTTCGGCAATCACCTCGCCGTTTACGAACAGCTGAAAGAGATCTTTGTCGAGGCTGTCTTGTGGTTGTTCGTTCGAGAAAAGAAGAGCCCGGTAACATAAGGCTGACCGCCGAATCGGAAGGCCTACAGGGCCAACAAATCACACTGGAAGCAACAAACAGGCTGAAATGAGTAAACAAATTTTTCTAACGTGGGCATGTCTAACTTGCCTCGCACTTTCCGGCCGGACCTTCGCGGCTGAGGAAGTGAAACCACCCAACCTGCCAATCCTACAAACGGACGAGCACAACTTTCGGACGCTTGGTTGTTACCGGCAACAATTGAGCTACGAACAAGCTCATGTTTGGGGCCGAGGCGTGCGTGTGGACACCCCACACATTGACTCGATTGAACGAGACGGAGCGATTTGCACCAGTTTCTACGCGGCGTCGCCGGTTTGCACCCCCTCGAGAATCGAATGGCAATCGAAGGAGAATCGTCATGAGTTCAGACGAACGCTTTATCGAATTGTGGAACTACCACCTGGAAGGTGAACTCGAAGAAGCGGACGCCGCCGAGCTGCGTCGACTTCTTGCGCAAGACGATCGTCTGGTGCAATTGGCGGCAGATAGTTATCGAACGCACCGACTGCTGGGATTGATGGCTCCACCACGAAAGAACAGGACTTGATCGAGACGTTTCGCGAATACAGCAGATTGAGCGGCGGGTTTTTTCCAACGTCCGTGGACCAATGGACGCTTACACAGCTCATCTATAGGGAGTTTACTTCCGATAGGATGCAGAAGCCGGGTGGGAAGCAGGAACTCGCGGAAACCCAGGCAAAGCTTCAGCCAGGTTTGATGTTTCGCGTCCAGTTGCCGCCGGAAGCCGACGCGCACTACGCGGGCAATGGCGTTGCGCTGGGCGCGGCCGACACGCCTATCTTCTGGTACCGCCCCAAGGATGCAAAGGCATACCGGGTCGTTTACGCCGATCTCTCGGTCCGTGAAGCCGATACGCCGCCCAGCGTGCCCGACGCGCTGCCGGTACCCGCACCGCCGAGTCCAAAGGAATAGCGTTGTACTGCATTCAGCTTTCATTCTGACTACGAATCCGCGTCGGACACGACGCGGGCCGGTGGGTAGTTATCCAGCGGGAGCCAGCCCCTACGGATGCATGGACATGGTCGGCAACGCCTATGAGTGGACGGCTGACGATGCCAAGTCGTATCCCGGAAACCCCAATCCCTTCGAACACAAGGGATTCCACTTCGTCCGCGGCGGCTGCTGGGACGACGGTCCCGGTTCCAGCATCCAATGCTCCTATCGGCAGTGGTATCTACCATCCAGCAGCGCCGGCGTCGGCCCGGGTGACTGCGACTACATCGGCTTCCGAGTTGCTCGGTGATCCCCGATCAAAGCGATTCGTGAGCGGCTTCACGGGCCAGTGGATGGACCTTCGCAAGATTCACGACACGTCACCAGATCGTGACTTATTCCCCGAGTCTTCTTCGGACAACCTTGTCGTCGATTCGTCCGTGGCTGAAACCAACGCGACATTCACCGAAATGCTTCGCGAGAACTTGCCCGCGAAAACGATTGTTGATGCTGACTTTGTGATGGTCAACGAACGACTTGCCGAGTTGTATGACATCGAGCGAGTGAAAGGACAGGACATTCGCCGCGTTGCGTTGCCTACAGACTCACCCAACGGCGGTCTCTTACCTCAGTCCAGCGTGATAAAGGTCACTGCAAATGGATTGACGACTTCGCCAGTGCTGCGAGGCGTGTGGGTATCTATTCGTCCGTTCGGTCCAACGTCAAGAGCCCCAGCCGATAGGGTAAGAGCTCGTAACGCCCGCCACTTTGCGGATCGCGTCCCTGATATAGGAACCGCAGGTTTTCGAGGTCGATCGTCGGCGTCTGGTCATAGTTGTCGCGAAGCAGTTCTCCGTGGCTAATGTCCCTTGTCCATGGCTCGGCACCGTCCTCGAACGTGACGTTGTTGATCCCTGCGAAAGGCGTTTCCCATGAGTCCGCGTCTGCGAGCGGAGTCCACTGGCCGTTGAGATCGTCGGAGACCCAGGCGCGGTAGTACCGTGCCGGACTCATGGCCTCGATTATCGTGAGATAGGTATCGGTTCCCTTGATCTTGTAGGTCATGCTACCTTCGAAAAGGTCGTTTCGATTTTCCTTGATCGCAATCTCAGGATCGCTGAAGCCCTTGGGAAAGTCGTCAATTTTGGTTCGGCTGCGATAGAAGCGACCGTCGTCGCCGGTGAAGAACAGATAGGCGTGCGTGTCGTCGCAGATCACGTGGTAATCGATCGGAAGCCTCGGTGTGCTCTCAGGCATTTTGTCAAAGAAGTTTTGTGGTGCGGTCCAAGTCTCCGGCTTGGAGATGTCGTTGGTCGTGCAGTACTGGGGCTGCTGTGACTGAAAGATCAAGTACCATTTCTTGTGAGGAGTGAAATAGACGAGATGAGGGGCACAATGGTACCCTTTCAAGCTCGGGTTTACGTCAATGTATGTCAACTTGGCGTTGGCCGCTTCGGACCAGTCCTTGAAATTCAAATACACCATGCTCCAGGTCCTGGCGGACGTCGAATAGGCGGTTGCGTAGATGTGCCACAGTCCGTCGTAGTGAACGACCGTCGGATCTTTTACCGATACAATCGCGTGCGATTCATCGGAGATCGGACTGACGATTGCGCCGGAAGATTGCCACTTCAGAGGTGTGGCGATGGGCAGTTTGGACGCATCCGCGCCGACTGTTTCGGCTTCAGCTATCTGTGCATGTACGCTTTGCGTTGCCGTGGATGCGAGGACTAAGCCACAGGACAACATTAGCAAGACAGGCCATGAATAAACACGATTTTTCATTATTGCTTTCCTTTGATTGATTATGACTGAAACTATCTGAGTTGGATGGTGTTGGCAGCACGAGCCAGTCCTTCCGCCATTGCGAAGAGAGTGACCTCGCTCTTCTACTTCACTTCCGGATGCACAAAACGCACATCATAGATCCCACCGGCCAACCATTGGGTGGCGACGAACTTGATCGCCCAACAGGATATCGAAGGTTCGAACGGCATCGTCGCCCGAGTAGGTGACGGCGTCCTTGAAAGGACCGATAGGGCCATACGAGGTTCAGTTTTTCATGTCCTTCGACGAGTAGCACATCCAGTCAGGCACGGTGAAGAACTGACCCTCTTTTGCGTCGTCGTGACCAACGTAGACATAGGTGGTATCGCCAACAACCATGGTCGCTGGATCGGCCGTGAAGGCATCGCGAAAGATCGGGTTGAATCCACCCTCGGCTGCAAAGAAATGAACAGCCAATGCAGTCAGCGTGAAAAACGAAATGAATTGCGTATAACGGTTCATGTGGACGTTGTTCCCTTTCGTTCAGCCCTATGGAAGCCAGTCTGTCTTGGTGTTCAACAAGGCGAACTCGGACATGGAGTAAGGGTGTCGTGCAAAGGATCGCGTGAGCGATGGACTATTTTTCGGTTGCAACTTGTAGCACCGCGTGAAAGGCAGGTTTGGGTTGATTGGCCCCATCGAACAAAAGTGGTCGCCCTCGCGATCGCCAAGAGAGCGCGTCATTCGGTCCCCAGAAAGTGACGATCTCGATCACGTCTCGGTGCTTCACACAGGCTCGGAACAGCCCCGCATAGGCATCCGCCAATTGTTTGTCGGCATCGCTTACCAAACCGCCTTCGGTGGATTGTGCATTGGAGTTAATGTCAGCACCGAAGCCGCGTTGGCCTGCGACGGCAGAATTGACATCGAGTTCGGTAATGTGGATGGGAAGTCCGAGTGATTTCATTTCGGTCAAGGCGTTATCCATGGTTCCAAAGGAGATCGAAACGTTGCAATGCGTCTGCGAGCCAATCGCCATAACGGGAACATTCTTTTCCTGAAGTGACTTGATCAACTCGATCAGTTTTCGCCGCTTTTCCGGATTCTCCAAGCCATAGTCGTTGTAGCGGAGAATCGCATCCGCGTCCGCTTCGTGAGCGTACTCAAACGCCTTCGCGATGAAGTCCGGACCAATAATCACTGACCACGGCGATCGGCGCAAGATATCTGGACCGTTGTCGGAGATCGCTTCGTTGACGACATCCCAAACCTTGATTTTTCCCTTGTAGCGGCCAACGACTGTGTGAATGTGTTCACGCATTCGGTCCAGCAACTCTTCCCTCGACGCACGTGGGCCGTTGAGGTCGAAACCGCGAAAGCGGCCAAATCCACGCTGCCCGCTGTCCCGAATGCTAGGGTCGTTAACACGATCGAGCACATCGGCCGGCACCTCTGTTCCTTCGAAAACCCAGTTAGGCGTTTGCGAATGCCAGACAAGCGTATGGCCAGCTACCATCATGTCGTTGCGAGCTGCAAAATCCACCAATGCATCGGCGACTTCAAAGTCGTAACCATTGGCCCCCGGTCGCGGATGAATCATCTGCCATTTCATATCGTTTTCCGATACGATCTGGTTGAAGTGTTTTTTGACGAGTTCGATATCGCTTTGAACTTCCTCGGGCGTGCGTCGAAACCCTCGCCCTGTTGTGATGGACCGATTCACTGCGGTACCAACTAAAAAGTCGTCTTTGAACACCGTTTTCAGAGTGTCGGTTGCTTTAGAGGGAATTGTTGCAGCTTCTTGTTTAACTTGGGTGGGCTTATTGTCCTGGAAAACACTTTGTGCGAACCAGTACAAACTGCTGCTCCAGTGCTGCGGATCGTGGCCATGACCGTCGACATGCCAGACATGATCGATTTCGTTCTTCTTCAAGAACTGATGGATGTTCTGACTGATACGGATCAGTCCATCTTTGTTTCCACAGGAAATCCACAGCAGTTTCAGCTTGGTCTTGGCATCGTCAACGTTCGGAATCAATGCCTCGACTGGCTTCGTGTTGGGCGCTGCAGAGAAAGGCCCGACCCAAGCGAAGGTGTCGAGATTACCGAGTCCAAAATTAAACGACTGACCGCCACCCATCGAAAGCCCGGCGATTGCACGCATTTCACGTCGGGTATCGACTGAATACTTGGATTCGATCGCTGGAATCACATCGTCCAACAAGTCACGCTCAAAAACGGCGAAGGCAGCAGCACTTGCCATCACGTTTCCCTCGGCCCGATCGTTCTCCTGTGCTCGGCCGTTTGGCATCACCACGATCATTGGCACGGCTTTGCCCTCGGCTATGAGGTTGTCGAGGATCACATTGGGCGATGCAAATCGTTGCCACTCGGTCTCGTCACCACCGATGCCGTGCAGCAAATAGAGCACCGGATACTTCTTGTCCGCCGTGTAAGCTGGGGGCGTGTAGACCTGCATGTTGCGAGTTGTGCCGACGGTCTTCGATATGTACTCGATCATTTCCAACTTGCCATGAGGCACGTCGTCACGCTCGTTTTTGAATCCTTGCGGCGGGGCGTCATAAGCAGCAACGTCATCCGGCCCAAGTTCGATTGGGCTGCCGAATCCACCGCGACGACCGGCAGCCCGTTGCTGAGAATTCGGCTCTTGGGATGAAGCCCATTGGACGTCCGTCAGCACGATCAGGGCCGCCAACGAGAGGAAAGTGATCGCTGCTCGATGGGGCAGACAAAAAGAATACTTTGACATTGCCTTGGGGAGTTTTTGCATGATCTGTCTTTATGGAGTTGGAACGGATTCCGTATTGAGTGACTCAGTAACTTGGTTCAACAGTCGGAGAAGTGTTTTGCCCTCATCTGCATCAAACGATTCAAACATCTCTGCGCGAATCGATTCGCCCGCTTTCCATAGCTGCTGAAATTTTCGCTTCCCCTTCGCGGTCAGTGCCGCCGTCCGAGCGCGAGAATCCGTCGGATGCCGTTCGCGACGAACGAGTCCTTTCTTTTCCAGTAGCACCAGCATGGCCCGCACTGTGCTTGGGTCCGACGGCATTCGACGAGCCAGTTCGCGTTGGGTCAAAGCGTCACCTCGTGAAAGCGTGGCAAGCAATACGAACTGATCCGCCGTGACGCCATACTGAACAAATGCCGCCTCTGTCCGCCGGTGAAGCGCAAAATAGGCCGAACGTAGAGCGAGGGGAAGTTTGCTTTTGTCCGTCATGAAAATCTTTGGGTAAATATAGTGCGTACACGCACCAATTAGCGTATGCTGTCAGACGACCGCTTGCAAGCGATTAAGGTCTTGGAGTGCAACATTATCTTTCAGGTACAACATGTCTCGCTATCTGTTCAGCATCGCCAACCTGCTTGGCATCATTTTAAGTGCCGTCGCAGCGTTTGCTCAAACCAGTGTCCCCGAATCTTCGCCGAACGCACGTTCACTCAAACAGGTGATTGGAAACCGCTACAAAATCGGTGTCGGAGTTAGCCACCGGGTGCTACAGAATCCGGCGGATGCGGCGCTGATTCGTGAGCAGTTTGAAATCATCACGCCCGAAAACTGCATGAAGGCGCAAAGCATTCATCCCGCTGAAAACCAATGGCGGTTTGATGCACCAGACCGATTTGTCGAGTTTGCGAAACAGAACCAGTTGGAAGTGGTCGGGCATTGCCTCGTCTGGGCCAAAGACGATCGCACCGATGCTTGGATGATGGAGGAGAACGGGCAGCCGGTGTCACGCGAGACACTATTGAAACGAATCGAGAATCACGTCGCGACGGTGGTCCAGCGTTATGCGGACACCGCAACGATGTGGGACGTCGTCAACGAAGCGCTCAGCGACGGGAGCGACGGCTTACTTCGAGATTCGATTTACTCTCGCACCACGGACCTTGAGTTCATTGCCACAGCTTTTCGTACTGCTCACGCGAATGACCCAACGGCGATGCTGATCTACAACGATTACAACTGCCACAAAGCCGGGAAGCGAGAAAAGATGATCGAGTTGCTGACGAAACTCAAAGAGCAAAACGTTCCTGTCGACGCCTATGGTATGCAGGGACACTTTGAACTCGGCGACGAATCATTGCCGCAGCTACGTGAGACGTTCGATGAACTGAGGAAGCTGGGGATGAAAGTCGTCGTGTCTGAGCTCGATATTGACGTTGTGACTCGCGGGCGTTGGTGGGCCGAGGAGGGTAAGTATCGCGAGGAATTGTCGAAGTATGATCCGTACCGCGATGGTTTGCCGTCGGAGGTCGAGCAGCAACAGATTCAGCAGTACATTGAGCTGTTCAAGCTATTCGACGAGTATCAAGATATGATCGTACGAGTTTCGTTTTGGAATCTTCATGATGGCCAAAGCTGGCTGAACGACTTTCCCTGGAATCGAACGAACTATCCCCTACTATTTGATCGTGACCGGCAACCTAAACCGGTCTTCGATGCCATATACAGCCTGTTGCGGCAGAGCGAGACGAAGATTGATCAGACATCGGCAGCACTTCGAGCGTGGACTGCCGACAACGGAAACGGCACTTACTCAAACCCATTGTTCTACGAGGAATTTGAGGATCCTGATGTCATACGCGTTGGCGAGGACTATTACCTAGCCGGCACGACGATGCACATGAACCCTGGCGTCCAGTTGATGCACTCGAAGGATCTCGTCAATTGGGAACTCGTCGGCTACTGTCTCGATCGGCTTGACTTCGGCCCAGCCTTCCGGCTCGAAGATGGGGACATTTATGGTCGTGGCATCTGGGCGCCCTGCCTGCGATACCACAACGGCACATTCTATGTTTTCACCAACATCAATGGCTTAGGCCTGCAAGTCTTTCGCTCCAAGTCGATCGAAGGCCCGTGGGAACGCAACCAACTTCCAAGTCGGCACGACATGTCGGTACTGTTTGATGATGACGGCAAAGTCTACATCATCTCTGGTGCGCACAGCCCCTACCCGATCGAAGAATTGACACCGGACCTAAGAGCGTTTGTTCCCGAAGTCCGCCACGAACTGGTTGGCCAGATGGGCGAAGGTCACCACCTCTACAAGATCAACGGCAAGTATGTCGATGTCTCCGCGATTCCCGGCGGTCCAGTCGATCAAATGGTTGCGGTTGCGGATTCCATTGATGGGCCTTGGAAGGTGGAACGCATGGTGCAAGGCGAAGCGCTCGGCGTGACCGCTGCGGCTCCTGATCACGCTCAACCCAGTGATCGAGGTTTGTGGCTTCATCAGGGCGGCATTGTCGACACACCTTCGGGCCAGTGGTGGAGCATCATCATGTCCGACCATGGTAGCGCTGGACGCATGGTCTCGTTGGTGCCAGTCACTTGGAGCGACGGATTTCCGTTGATTGGACTGCCCGGCAATTTGCGAAAGGCCCCTAACACCTGGGTCAAACCCGACACGGGCTACCTTCAAGAACCGAAACCCACATTCATTCACGATGATGACTTCCAAGGCGATAAGTTGAATCCGCACTGGCAATGGAATCATGTGCCCGATGACAGCAAATGGTCGATCACCGAGAGGCCGGGCGTGCTGCGCCTGCATTCGCTCCCCGCGTCGGATTTCTATTCAGCCCGCAACAGCCTTTGCCAACGGCCGCCCGGACCCGAGTCAATCATGACGGTGGAACTCGATACATCGGGCCTCGTCGACGGGGACACGGCCGGATTGGCACTGCTGAGTTCTCCGTATGCTTGGGTTGGCGTCGTAAAAACCGCCGACGGAATGAGGTTGCAAAAGTTTGAATCGAATACTCGTCGCGGTGGGCGCCGCGCCGATCCCGCTGCTCCAGAAGGGCAGGCGACCGAGTTTTCGGTCGATCCGCCAAGTCATCTTTGGCTCCGCGTACATTGCAATTTCGATAACGATCAGGCCGTGTTTAGCTGGAGTGCTGACGGCAAGGAATTCACTCTTTTAGGAGAGCCGTTTACCATGATATTTCAATTGCGGACTTTCCAAGGAGTACGCCCGGCTCTGTTCAATTTCAACACGTCAGGCGAGCCTGGTGGCTACGCCGACTTTGATAATTACTCGGTGCAAGAACCGCGTGCGCGGGGTATCGAACGCACGATTCCGCTCGGAAAAACCGTCACCTTAACCAGCGGGGCCGACGGCAGTTTTTTGGCGGCGGACTCTCAGGGCACTTCGCTGGTCAACATCGCTGCGGATTCAGCGGATGCGAACCAGGACCGTTTTCGGTTCCAAGTCGTCGATCTGGGGTTGGGACGCGTTGCGTTAAAGGCAACGAAAGACCGATACGTTTCTGCATCCTCTGACGGTGTGGTTTTGAAGGATCTGGCGGATGCAAAGCCCCGTGATGCAGAGACCTTCCAGTGGATCAACCTGATGCGAGGTGACACGATGTTGATGTCGCTCGTCAACCATCGCTATTTGAATACATCTCCCAAAGAACCAGCTTCGGTGGAAGTTTCTGCAAGTGGACCACGACCGGATCGCAAGGGCGGTGCGTGCTTCCAATGGGAGGAGATCAAGTCTCAATCACCAACGAAAGTGAACGAGAATGAGTAGACATCCTCGATTACCAATCAAATTTCCATGTCAGCCGAGCAGGCGATTGGCCATCGCCGCAGTGCTGGTTTTAACCTCACTCATTCGGGCTAATGCGGATGATGATGTTCCCATGCCGGGCTCGCTCCTTCATGGCCATGGGGGTTCACCACGACAACTTCCATTGCTGGGATTCGGCTTACCAGCCCTGGAACTCCGTGCGTGTTGGCCCCAAGCTGGACGTTGTCGGAGTCTGTGAACAGACCTACCACGATCGCCATTTTTTTCCCTTACATCCTCAAATACGCGGAGCCCATAATCAGTGTCGAAACCGCACCGATTCGTGGACGTCGTGTCAGACTGATGCATGCACGGAACTGAATGGCACAGGCATAAGCGATCTCAGCTACATGCGTGTCTCGTAGCCTTTGCGATTCACGCGTGAGAGAAATGCGTTAGCTTGTTCGTCTCCGATGATCTCACGTTTGGTTGGGTCCCAATTCAGTTCGCGTCCCAGGCGGATCGAGATGTTCGCCAAGTGGCACGTCTCGAGCATCCGGTTGTGGGACCAAACATCGGAGATTGGTTGCTTACGAGCACCCATCGCAGCGATGAAGTTGGCAGTGTGATTCTCGCTGACTGGGCCGCCGTAGACTTCTTCCACTGCGTCTTCAGGCAAAGGATTGCTTTCCAACTCCTCGACCGGTTTGCCCGTCAACTTGCCGCGATTGACAAAGAAGCGCCCCTTGGTTCCTTCGAACAAGATGCCATTGTCGCCCTCGCTGGTAATGATCAACGGAATGTCACCGGGCATGTTGACGTGGATCTCGAAATTGGTTGGCGAATTGTATTGATCGCTGACGGTCGGATAGCCATTCTCATATTTCACCGGTAGCGAATAGCTCACGGGTGTGATCTTGCTCGGGCCGGTATCGCTTGCACCTAAAGCCCAGGTCGCAATATCAACATGGTGGGCACCCCAGTCGTTCATTTGACCACCGGAATACTCATACCAGTTACGCCATGCGTAATGACAATTGGTAAAAAGCGGCACACCGCCACCGTAACCTTTCCGCATCTCCGGCAAGGCACGGTATGGCACTTTGGGCGCTGGGCCGAGCCACCTATCCCAATCGAGTCCTTCGGGAACATCAATCGCCGGGATCACCGGCGAGCCTGTGGCACCATTGATTCCACAAGTGACCTTTTTGATCTCGCCAATCCGGCCGTTTCGGATCAACGCGATCGCTTTGAGGAAGCGATGATCGCATTCGGTTCGCTGCATCGTTCCGACCTGGAAGACACGTCCGGTTTGCTTGACAATTTTCTCGATCAACTTGCCTTCGTCGATTGTCAAGGTTAGCGGTTTTTCGCAGTAAACGTCCTTGCCGGCAAGCATCGCTTCGACCGAGATCTTTGTGTGCCAATGATCTGGCGCCGCAATCATGACCGCGTCAATGTCGTCGCGATCGAGAACCTCGCGGTAGTCTTTGTACCCGTCGGCCTTCTTGCCGGTTTTCTTTTCGAGCTTTTCATTGATCGCTCCAAGCACATTGGCGTCGACGTCGGCAAAGGCGGCGAAGTCCGCAAACTTGGTCGATTTGTCCGTGATCGTCCACCCCTGGTTCCGAAGCCCAATGGTGGCGAAAACGGGGCGTTCATTCGGTGAATCTTGGCCACGAGACAGACTGCTGGAACCTACGAAAACGCCGGTCGCCGCAGCAGCGGATGTGGCCTGCAAAAAGTGACGTCGATTTAGTTTGTTGGACGAAGACATTGAGAGACTTTCGAGTAGGAGTCGTTGAAAAAATTAACGGTTGGTTGTGTGATCACGCTGGAGCTATTTGCCAAAATCTTTGAATCGTTCATAAGTCTGCTGTAGTGGATGCGCCTCTTTGCGTCCATGAATCATACTTGCCGTCCACTCTTGGCCGCCACCCCAAGCCCCCGCAGAAGAAAAGGCACAGCCAATTTTGCCGTCTCGCTGTCCCCAATTCTCAATCGGCTGCTGGTCCCACCATTGTTTCATCTGCCAGCTGACGCAGTCGTAGTTGGTCAGTGAGCCGAGTGCAAGTCCGTCGCACCAATCCAGATCGGCGTGGTCGGCCTCGTCAATGCTAGGTAGCCGGACTGCGGCATCGTCAAGTTGCTGCGCATCCCCAGCAACCAACTCCGCCATGCGCTGAGTGTTCTTTGTGTTTGACTGATAGAGAACTGAGATCTTCATCATCGAGAGTTTTGATTAAACGTGATTATAGGTTATCGCTACTGGGACGTAGCGACATGCAATGGCTTTTTGTGAGGGATGGACCCTAAAATAAGAAATTTTTCCTGATTGAGCGTGGAAGCGATGTTTTGATGCAGGGGAATCAGTGTATCCGCTTGATCAGGCGTCATGCACCCCTGCATATCGTCGCGAATGGTTTGACGACACTTCCACAGCTTACGAAGCTTTCGTTTTCCCGCTGTCGTAAGGGACACAATCTTTGCGCGCGAGTCGGTCGGGTGGCAGGCCCGCTGGACAATGTTTAGCGTCTGGCCATCGTGAAGACTTGTCATCACCAAAACGGGCATTTTTCGGATGCTTTCATCGCCGGCTTGGCGAGTCTTTTCTAGCAGTTCAAGTCCGCACAGTTCCGGCATCTCAAGGTCGGTCACCAGCAGGTCCGATGGCTGCTCTTTAATCAGTTCCCAGGCGACCTGGCCGTTCTCCGCGACTCGGCACTCAAACCCGCACGCGCGACGCCATTTGCCAACGATCTCACGCGAAGCACGAACATCGTCAGCAATCACGCATCGTTTGGGTGGGGCAGAATTTGGCATCGTCAGCGAATCGGCGAGAAGGAAGTCAAGGGTCAATTTCAAAGGTGCAATCTCTGTGCCGAAACGGCCGTTTGCAATAAAGACGCAAGCTGCGGATGCCACTTGGCACGCCGATTGCCTACCAATTTATTATGAACAAACCAATCACATTCAACCGAGCGCCCCACACGCAACTCTTCGTCATCGCGGCGTTGTTGCGCGCAGCTCGGAGCCGATGCTTCCTCGCCGACGATCGAAGACGAAACCACCGCAGAGCTGCTGAAAACCCTGTTAATGAGTAGCTACGCTCGCATGGATGACAGGAGTCTCGAAGTTGACATTGAAAACCGCGTGAAAGACAAGTGCCGCGAACCGGCGATGCATCGAGGCGGTGCTATAACGGCTATCACGAAACAACTGAAAGCGAAGTTTGACGACCTGAAGTTGCACAACCGCCAAGACATCCGCCACCGGTCTGCTGGGTTTGATAGTGGAACAACATCACGTTGGTCGGATATGGCATGTCGATGCCGGCATCATCAAGTGCTTCCTCGCTTGACGCACGAGCTTCGATCGACTCGACAGTGCCTTTGTGATCGCCGGATACGATTTGGGCAAGCAACGACGGTGGGCAATGGGAGAACGCGAACATGATTGGCCTTCGCTAATTTGCTTCGTACGGTAACGAAACTCACCAAGAGCTTCGGCATCCACGGTATCGCCGAAAGACTTGGCGTTTCTCGATACGACAAAGCACGGCTTTAACCCATCTATTTCTATTTCGGCAACGCCTTTAAAAAGTCGTCACTGTACCGATAGAGGTAAGATTCGTCTTTGCCAGTTGCCAATTGAATCAGTAGGTTGCGAGCCTTGTGCGCTAAGCCTGTTGCGTTTGTATTGGATTCAAGCACGTCATCCGCCAGACGAATCCCATTCTGGCTCGGCGATGCTTTCCCGATCTGAGTCACAAAACCGCCATTTTGGGCATGCATCGTGCTCAGAATCTCCGTGCTTCGCTGTACGATCTTGATTCGCAATTCCAGGTTGAAGGTCTCGCCGTTGCACTGGATAATATTCAGCAGATTGGCGGTGTTGTAGAGGACGATTGTGTTTTGGTAGTCGGGATCACGAAAGAAGCCGGTTTCCATGTTTTGGCGACTCTGGAAATAACGAATCACACCCGCTCGGAACTTTGGCGAAGTCTGCTGCATCATGCCCGTCCACTCGAGGACATGGATCGCCTTGGCCGTCGCTTCGATAAACGGGCCGTAGTGTGGATTGCGTTTGCTGCTGATGGAATAGAAGAAGCCACCGCTTTCGGGGTCGTAAACTTCGCCCCACCACGCAAAGCAACGATCGAACTGGTAGTCAAGCTCTCGCAATGCCTCCTCCAACTCCTTTTCTGGCTCCGCAGTTCCAGCCGCTTCGTTGACGAGCGTGGGAATCGAAAGCTCACCAATCTCTTGCGTGCTGGCTTCGCTTCCGAATCCTCCAAGCACAATCGTCATCGCGAGGAATGCTGCGAACGGACGGATGGTACGAACGCAGGTGAAGCGATCAGCGGAAGTGTGGTTGAAAAACTCAAATTGGCCATTGTAGATCACGGTGTTAGCCGCGGCGACGAGCATCTCACATCGAGTACGGTTAGCTATTCCCAGTCTATCCTAGTCGAAAGGCGAGTCTGGTTTTACCCGAAAACACTCACCGTACTCGTGATGTTCCGTGATCGCTCTCTTTCCATCGAATCGGCACATAGAAACGTGGCGTAAGCATCCGGCCTGACGTGGGGTCGCCATCCTGCCTGCCATTCGCACGCGATCGGAATTTGCAGGCCAGTAGCGCGTCAACTCGTTATTCTCGGGGTCGCCGCGAATTTGTCGAACGGACTTCCAGTCCGTTCTTTGGGCTCATCCGGCGGAAGCGTGCGCAGGAGGTTTTCGAGGCATCTCTCCGGTGTCCAATCATTGCTGGCAGGAGCTATTTTCACTTGTTACCGTGCAGTTGCCGGGAGAAACGGAGTCGAGCTCTGCAGAGGTGCAACTTGACAAGGGATATCCCGGTCGACGGTGCGCCAAGGGTGCTACCGGTTCCCGGCCGACGACCGTCCGTCGGGGACTCTTTTCTAAGAGATCATTGGACACCGGAGCCATACCTCCAAAAAACCTCGAGCCTGGGTTCCGCGCGCTTCCGTCGGATGAGCCGTTCTTTGTTGATCGGAATAACGGAATGGGAGTCCGTCCTAGCCTAATTCTTGATCCTGACTCACCTCTCGTTTGTTACCGTGGGCGAAGTTCATCAGCCACAGAGAGAATTACCATGTTGAATCTAGAACGCCCTGCCCTAGCCGCACTCGTTCCTGCTTTACTGTTCCTCGTCGCTCCAGTTGATGCAGCCCCGCCCGATTTCTCCTGGCTGCCCTCGGCTCCCAAGCTCCCACCGCCTGAAGGGCAGGTGATTCGGGTGTCGACGGTCGACCAACTCTTCCAGGCTGCAAGTGACATCCGGCCTGGGGGAACTATCCTCGTCGCGGACGGACATTACATGATGCCACGCTACTTCGAGCTGAGGACCGACGACGTCACACTCCGCAGCCAATCGTGTGATCGCCACAAGGTCATTCTAGACGGCGCTGAGAGCAGTTCGTGAAAGACAGCTTCACTGCCTATTGCGCAGTCATCTTCACTCCTGTGAAAACCAGAGGAACGAACAAGCCAGAAGTGTCTGGACCAACAGACGGCCTAGTCACGCAAATACCAAGGCCAGGGTTCTGCACCATGATTCAGGACGTTGTTAGTATGACACTTTGGACACCGAGTCAGAATGAGTTTTCTGGAGAAATGATGTTTGTACGCAAGTCAATGACAGCCGCCTTTGCCGTATTCACGCTGGCCTGGACGGGCATCGCGTTCGCCCCGGAGCTTTCCGCTGTGGAGTCCTCCTCTGGGTTGATCGCAGAGGGGCCTGGCAAGGATCTGCGGCTCTGGTACGACGCTCCTGCCCCGGACAGCAATGCTGGCTGGGTCGATCGTTCAATCCCGATGGGCAATGGCTACATGGGTGCCAACGTGTTTGGTGGCACGGCAAGCGAACGAATCCAGATCACCGAAAACAGCCTGTACGACTCGACGGAAGGCCGAGGCCTTCGCCACGGAGGCCTGAACAACTTTGCCGAGGTCTTTCTCGATTTCGGCCACAACAACGTCAGCAACTACGAGCGGGAACTAAACCTTAGCGAAGGCGTCTCGCATGTGAGGTATCAGCAGGACGGTGTGGAGTACTCGAGAGAATACTTCACCAGCTACCCCGACAAGGTGATGGCGATCCGCTTGAGTGCATCGAAGGCGGGAACGTTGTCGTTCACACTGCGCCCGACCATCCCCTTTTTGGGATCCGGCAAGTCCGGATCTGTTGTCGCGAAGGACGACACGATCACGCTCTCCGGCGTCATGAGCTACTTCAACGTGAAGTATGAGGGCCAGTTTAAGGTCATCCCTGCCGGTGGGACGATGAAGGCCGCCAATACGAAGTCACAAGGAACCATCACCGTTTCGGATGCCGACAGCGCAGTGATTCTGCTCGCGGTCGGAACCAATTACCAGTTCGACCCCAAAGTGTTCCTGACCACAGAGAACGCCGACAAACTATCGAGTTTCCCCCACCCCCACGCCAAAGTGACTCGGTACCTGGGCGATGCGGCGGCGAAGTCGTACCAGCAGTTGCTGGCAAACCATCAAGCAGACTACACGAAGCTTTACGGCCGGGTGAGCCTTGACCTTAGTGCCGCGGAACCGACAATCTGCACCGACGAGCTGATCGATAGCTACCCCGATGGCGAATCGAGCCGCTACCTTGAAGAACTCGCTTTCCAATTCGGGCGTTATCTGCTGATCTGCTCCTCCAGGGCAGGCACGCTCCCGCCTCATCTTCAGGGAATCTGGAACGTCTATAGCGATCCCCCGTGGGCGTCTCAGTACCTGCACGACACCAACCTGCAGATGGCCTACGCGCCAGCCTTCTGTGCCAACATGCCGGAGCTGTTCGAATGCTATCTGGGCTACTTCAACGCCTTCGTGCCTCGGCAGCGCTTGCACGCCACGCAGTACATTAAGGAGTTCAATCCCTCGCAGCTCGACCCAGGTGGAGACAACGGCTGGGCAGGACCGTTCTGGACCAACCCGTACAACGTGCCTGGGAGGTCAATCGTTGCAGGCTTCGGCACAGGTTCGTGGATCGCTCAAATGTTCTGGGACTATTACGACTACACGCGCGATCCGTCCCTGCTGGCGGACAAGGTGTATCCCGTGATGTACGACCAGGCCAACTTTGTATCCCGGTTCGTCAAAGACGTTGACGGCATCCTGCTGGCCAACCCTTCCTCGTCCCCGGAACAAAAACTGCGGAATACAGTTGGTACCACCTTCGACCAGCAGATGTTCTACGAAAACCACCACAACACCTTGACGGCGGCCGAGATCCTGGGACGTAGCGATAGCCGATTGTCCACACTCAAGACCCAGCTACCGCTGCTGGACCCGATCCAGATCGGCAAGTCAGGGCAGATCAAGGAATTTCGTCAGGAGCAGTACTACGGTGAGATTGGCGACCCCGCCCATCGGCACACCTCCATGCTGCTCGGGTTGTACCCGGGCCAATTGATCAACGACACGACCCCGGCCTGGCTGGATGCCGCCAAGGTCAGCCTGACCAAACGCACCAATAAGAGCAATATTGGATGGTCACGCGCCGAGCGGATCGCCATGTGGGCCAGAGTTCACGATGGCGAGGAGGCTTACTCGTTCTACGAGGCGCTGTTGGGCGGAAACTATCTGCACAACCTATTCAACGACCACCGGGGCGGCCCGCTCTTCCAGGCCGACGCGAACTACGGCGCCACGGCCGGTGTCGCCGAGATGCTTCTCCAGAGCCAGGATCACGTCGTGGCCCCGTTGACCGCAATGCCCGCGGCATGGTCGCAGGGCAGCTACCAAGGCCTATTGGCGCGAGGCAACTTCGAGGTCTCGGCACAGTGGACCGGCGGTCACGCTAGTCAGTTGGAAGTCTTGTCCAAATCCGGCGGAGACTTGGACTTGAGGTACCCCAACGTCGCCCAGGCAATGATCAAGACCGCGGAAGGTCAGGCGGTCGACTTCGTTGCCAAGGGCAGTGACCAAGTCCGCATCAAAACCACCAAGGGCCAGACCTATGTAGTCACCGACATCCCGGTCTGCATTCCGGTGATCGCGCCCACGAACCTTAAGATCAACAAGGAATCTGCAATAGATGAGATCCAGCTCTCTTGGACGGGCACCGCGAATGCAGCGTCGTACAAGCTGTACCGCGCGGTCGGCAACGCACCGGACTATGAGCTGATCGCTTCCGATATCACAGTCACCGATTTCGTCTACAAATCCGCCGACCTAGAACAAGTCGACCAGATGACGATCAAGGTCACCGCGGTGCATGCTGATGGCCGCGAGAGCAACCAGGGAGCAACAGTGATTCGGCTGTTGGACCGACCCAGGCGTCAAGCCTTACAGTATGATGACACAGACTCACCCTGCCGCTTGCGGGAGAGTGAAATAAACAATACCCGATGATTCCTGGTGAACTGCTTAGCAGTCGCGTGAAAGAGGTGGGCGAGTGTACAACCGCGAATAAGAAACAGAGCAGTAGACCTGCACGAAATTCGAAAACGAGAAACACCAAACATAAAGGACCATTCGATGAAACTAAGAATACTATTCCCCCTTGTCCTCATGTGCGCCGCACAATTCAGCTACGCCGCTCCGCCGGATAAGCTGCCTGAAGTTCACCTGAAAGAATGGAAGGCGATGAACGAGTCCAAGGCCGAGACCATGCAGTGGTTCAAAGATTCCAAGTTTGGAATGTTTATCCACTGGGGCCTCTATTCGATCCCAGGTGGGGTCTGGGATGGCCAAAAGATCCATGAGATGCGACGTCCACATGTCGCAGAGTGGATACAGCACGCAGCGGAGGTTCCTCGGGCGGAATACGCGCAGTTGGCGAAGTCGTTTAACCCCATCCATTTTGATGCCGAGGCGATTGTCAAGCTCGCGAAAGCCGCGGGCATGAGATACCTCGTCATCACTGCAAAGCATCATGACGGTTTTGCATTGTACGATTCGCGAGTCAGCGATTTTGATGTGATGGACGCAACCCCTTTCAAACGCGACATCATCAGGGAACTGCATGACGCCTGTAAGAAGGAGGGCCTGGCCTTTGGTGTGTATTACTCTCACAACATTGACTGGGCGGATGGTTCCGACTGCCGTGCAGCAGAATACAAGGAGAAGGGGTGGACGATCGAGAATCAAAACCTGGCCTTCGGTGCCAACACATGGGACCCCAGCCCGAATACGTTTCAGGAATACCTGGACAACAAAGCGTATCCACAAGTGAAGGAATTGATGGAGAATTACCCGGACATGAAATGTCTTTGGTATGACATGCCCTGGCGCATGGACGCTGAGCAAAGCTTCAATTTCTATAAGATCGTGTATGACATCCAGCCGCAGATTATCATCACTCATCGAATCGGAAACGGATTTGGCGACTACACCATTCCAGGTGATAACAAGATTCCTGAAAACCTGGATGATCTGAAGAAACCCTGGGAAACCGTTGGCACGTTCAACAACTCTTGGGGGTTCAACGGTTATGACCAGGATTGGAAGTCACCTCAGGAAATCCTCTTTTGGTTGATCGAAATCGTTTCCAAGGGCGGCAACTACATGCTGAACATTGGGCCGACCGGTTTGGGCGGTGTGCCCACCGAGAGCGTTGGCAATTTGCAAGCCGTCGGTGCGTGGCTGGATGTCAACGGCGAGGCCGTTTACGGAACGAGCAAATGGAAGCTCACCAAGGAGGGAATAACTCAACTCAGCATGGGAGGAACGGGGGACCGCGAAAAACGCGGGTTTCAGTTTGATTTCACCGCCGAGGATTTCTGGTTTACGCAGAAGGATGATTCACTGTACGCGATCTCGTTGGTCCCTGCGAAAGAGACAGTAACAGTGAAGTCTTTTGACACAGGCATTGGGAAGGTGAAGTCCGTTGAACTGCTGGGGCACGGCAAGGTGGACTTCAGCCAGGATGAAAATGGGTTAACCGCGACTCTACCCGCTCGCTTGAAGTCTGAGTTGGGTTTTGTCTTGAAGGTGAATCGATAGAAAGCAGGGATCCTCAGGATTTTTCGCAGTTAATCACAACAAGTTGAAAGGAAGAGATTGATGAGAGTTCACACGATTCTTTGCACGCTACTGTTGATCAGCACCGGAACCGCCTCCGGTGCATTACAGCCTCAGTTGGAATTTGCCAACGAGGAGATCCAGGCTTCTCTAGCGACGCGTGGGGAAGAAGCAGAAGTCGTGTTTCGGGTCGACGACTCACTCGACCTCCAAGCTGAAGGATTCATGATCCGCAAAAACGGGGCGGCGATTGTCGTCGCTGGTAAAGATGCGGGCGGCGCCATGTATGGCGGGCTGGACCTGGCGGAGACGATTCGCTCTGAAGGTCTGGCCGGAGTCAAGGACAAGACCCAGAATCCGTATATGCAAATGCGCGGCGTCAAATTCAATATCCCGCTAGATGTTCGTACGCCGAGCTATAGCGATGTGTGCGACGCGGCGCAGGAGAACATTCCCGAAATGTGGAGCATGGAATTTTGGAAGTCGTACATCGATACGCTAGCCAAGTATCGGTACAACTACATTTCGCTTTGGTCAATGCACCCGTTTCCAAGTCTGGTCAAGACGCCTGAGTATCCGGATGTGGCGCTTGACGACGTCAAACGCTCGCGCGGACCGTTCAAGGAGTACTACAGCGGGTTAGGCGTGGGATGGACCGGCCCGGAGTTTCAAGAGGACAACCTTGAGACGGTCAAAGAGATCACCATGGAGGAGAAGATTGAATTTTGGCGGCAGGTCATGACCTATGGCAAGTCGCGAAACGTCGACTTCTACATCGTCACCTGGAACATCTTCGACTACGGCGTCAACGGCAAGTACGGGATCGACGATGACCCGGAGAATGAGACAACGATCGACTATTTCCGGCAGAGCGTCAAAGCCCTGATTTTGACCTACCCGGACTTGGCGGGGATCGGAATCACAACGGGCGAAAACATGGCAGAAAAGGGCGTTCCTCGCAAGCAAGGCGAGCTGTCCCCCGAAGCCCGCGAAGATTGGATGGTGAAGACCTACGCAGCAGGGACGCTGGACGCACTCGAAGCGCAACCGGGCAGGAAGATCCGCTTCATTCACCGTCAGCACATGACCGGAGCGGACATGGTGCTCGAGAAGATGCAGCCTCTGATCCAGCATCCCGACGTGGATTTCATTTTCAGCTTCAAGTACGCCAAGGCCCACGTCTATTCCGCGACGCGCCAGCCGTTCCATGAAGAGTTTGTCCCGACCATCCAAGGCAAGGTGAAGACCATTTGGACGCTGCGGAATGACGATGTGTACCTTCTCCGCTGGGGCGCTCCGGATTTCGTCCGCCAGTTCGTGAAGAACATTCCCTACGATGTTTCGCAAGGCTATTACTATGGTCACGACGGCTTCATCAACGGCCGCGAATTCACGCAACTCGACCATGAATCGCCGCGCCAATTGGAAGTGCAGAAACACTGGCTCCAGTGGATGCTCTGGGGCCGCATGGCCTACAACCCGGACTACTCCAATGACCGAATCATCGCCTTGCTAAACGCGCGATATCCAGAAGTGGACGGTGCCGCATTGCTCGACGCCTGGCAAAAGGCCTCCATGGTCTACCCTCGCGTTACCGGATTCCACTGGGGCAGCTTGGATTTCATGTGGTACATCGAAGGGATGCGTGGAAGCAGTGGGTACGCACGCCAGAAAGGCGCGCGGACTCAATCGGGCTTCCATGATGTGAATACCTTCTTGAATATTCCGCCGCATGAGTATTCGGGGGTTCAATCCATCCAGGACTTCGTCGCCGGCAAGGACGCGCAAGGACAGACGCCGCTGTCGCTCGCCGACCTGATTGAGCGAGATGTCGAGGCGGCGGAGGAGACACTCAAGGAACTGGGTGAAGTCAAGGACAAGGAACTCCGTCTCACCATCGATGACATCAAAACCGTCTGTGAGATGGGGCAGTACTATGCCGACAAAATTCGCGGCGCGACTTACGTCGCTTTAGCTCGCGAAAGCAAGGACAAGGTCGATAAGGACAAGGCGGTCGTCGCACTGACCCGGGCCGCGGATCACTACAAGGCCTATGTCGCCCTGGTGACGGCCAATCACACCAAAGAGGTCTGGTTCAACCGCGTCGGCACGCTGAATTTCAAGGATCAGATCGAAGACGCCATGCTTGACATCGGTTTCGCGAACGAGATTGAGGTGAAGTGATGCGGCCCGCTGATCCGCCGTTCCAGAACATGATGGAGTGCGATGTATGACGCAGGCACAACGACTTGTTGCTTTGCTTGTGATCACCTGTCTCATCTTCGGCAGGGCGTCCGCTCAAGTCTTTCCCGGCAAGCCAGGCTTCGACGCCTACGGCGGCTATCTCAACATCAAGGGAGAAGCGACCGGAAGGTTCCATCTGGAGACCATTAATGACCGGCATTTCCTGGTCACGCCAGAAGGTCACGGATACATCGCGCTAGGAGTGTGTCACACGGGGGAAATCGCGCGGAGCCAGGAGTATTTCCAAGAGCATTGCGCCAGCGACTTGGAGATCGCGAACGGTGAACTCACCACACAGTTCCGCGAGTGGGGCTATAACGGCCTCGGTTACGGCGGGCATAAAAGCACACGCGAAGTGCTCCCCTATTTCGCCGATTGCTTTCCCACCGGGACCAGTTCGTGGCGGGGGAAACAGGTTCGCTTCCCTGACGTGTTCAGCGATGTCTGGAAGAAGAAGGCGCGTCGAGACGTCGAGAACATGCTGAGAACTTCCAGCGAAGACCCGAACTTGATCGGCGTCTACTGGGACGACATCCCCCTCTGGGATTTGAAGCAAGCCAAACGCATGCTCGGAAAAACATGGGTGGACGCCATCCGAGAGCTTCCGGCCGATGCGCCGGGCAAGGTGCGTTACGAGCGGTTTCTTCGTGAGAACGGAGCGGACGCGTCGGATGAAAAGTTCCTAGTGCTGATCGCCAGGGAACTCTACTCCACGCTCGGACCGATTACCAGGGAGTTGGCGCCGGATGCGCTCGTTTTCGGCGAACGCTACGCCGGCTGGGCATTGCCCTGGGAAGTGATCCAGGAGGAGCTTCCGTGGGTTGACGTCGTGTCCGTCCAGCCCGGCGGTTCCCAGTTCCCCGCGCAGGACTTCGAGCGGTTGTACCGCGAAACAAAGAAGCCAATCATGATCTGCGATCACAACATCAGCTTCATGACGCAGGAACACTCGAACGTCATGTGGAACTCCTTACCCGATGCCGCCGGCGCAGGCCGCACGCAAGGAGCCTACTTGGACCAAGCGTTCTCCACGTCCTATCTGATCGGATACTCCAGATGCCAGTATATCGATAAGACGGTCAATGGCGGGCAACTCAAGCAGGGGCTGCTTCAGTCGGATGGAACGCCGTACAAAGAGTGCGTGGATTGGGTGCGGAAGAACAACTGGCGAATTCACCAGCAGTTCATCGGCAAGACCGAAGCAGCGGATTCTCCTACGCCAAGCCCCGGGCACAACGCATGGTACTGGGAATCCGGCGCCAATCTGTTCGTTGCAAATCATAACGTCACGGACAAACAATACACTTCCGACCAGCTTTCCAACTTGCTCAGTGAGTTTCCGGCTGTAACTGCTGTTTACTATCTGGCCCACAATAACGAGGGAGTAGACGTTCATCATCCGAGCGAGATACTCCCCAACCCCAAGGGTTGGGACATGACGGGCGCGTGGAAGCAGGCGTGCGAAGCTTCTGGAAAACGGTTTTGCGTCTACGTGAATTCTCTTGGTCTGCGATTGAATGACAACAATGAGAATCCGGGATGGGTGAGGCGAAAGGCGGATGGGCAACCCTATACTTCAAATGGTCACTGGGCTGTAGGCACTCGCATGTGCGTCAAAAGCAGCCAGGACGAGAATGGCTTTCTGAAAGCCTATTTCCTGCCCCTTATCAAGGAGATGGTCAGTCGCTACGAGCCGGATGGCATCTGGGTCGATGGCGACTGGACGGTCCGAGACAATATCTGCTGGTGCGACAACTGCAAGAAGGCATGGGAGTTGAAGACCGGAAAGACCGCTGTCCCAACAAATCCCAATGATCCCGACTGGCCCGCATGGCAGAGGCTGCATTACGAGCGCTGCGATGAATACTTGAAAACCGTCGCCAATGCGGTTCACTCCATCCATCCGGATTGCTGAACGCTAGGTTGCTCGTCAACAACACGCTGCCTCGCTCGTATCGTTCCGCCAATAACGTGAACAACACCTCCATCTCTTCCCGGCTCTGCTGCACGTAACCCAGGTCGTCGATCATCAGGCCTTCGTAACGCGACAACTGTTTGATGAACTTTTGCAGCCGAAGGTCCCGCTTGGCGATCAGTAGCTGTTGCACTAACAGGCGGCACGTTGTCAGTAGCATGCTTCGACCCTGCTGAACGAGTTGATTCGCAAGTGCACAAAGTGCGTGACTTTTCCCGGCGCCGGGCCGCCCGGTCACCCTGGCAAAGCCTACCCCGGCACGCCCGACTACCCTGTCGTGCATCCAGGCGATTGGGGCGAGAACTGGCCGAGCTACACCGGCATCTTGGATGTTTGGCCGCTAACCAACGAAGTCGAATAACCTTGGTCGCCGATCGAATTAGCGCCACGGCTGCATTGGACAATCCAATGCAGCAATTTTTTTTGGTTCCCAATTGGTCAATCACGTTCCGCTGCCATTTGGGGGCCGAGTTTTCGGGCTATCGGCTTGAGCCTTGCGATTCGAGTGCTGATACGAGCAACTGGGTCTTGGAATTCGGCTCAGCGGATTGTTTTGCGATTTGAACATGCGTTTCGGCCGCGTCAAGATTGCCGGCGTCGATGTCGAGGATCGCGAGGTTGTGATGGGCGGCGGATCGGCCGTGGGCTTGTTGAAACTGTTGCATCGCTGCTGCGCGGTCGCCTTGCCGATAATGAATCATGGCGAGGGTGCTTCGTAGGCGAACATTGTCGGGAGCTTTTTGCAATCCTCGCTCTGCCTCGGTGATTGCTTCTTCGAAACGACCGGCCTCCATCAAGGTCCAAGCGAAATTGTTCGATAGCTCGATATCGTCTGGCGTGCGGGTGACGCATCGTTGGTATCGCTGGATCGCAGCGTCTTGATTGCCGACGTCTGCGTACAAGGGTGCAAGTTCCGCATCGAACGGCGCGGCAGCTGGATCGAGTTGTTCGGCACGTTCGTAAAGCTTCATGGCTTCCGTGGCGTGGCCTTGCGAGGCGACGGTCTTGGCGGTTTCGAGGCACAGCGATCTTTCACTGGGAATCGCTTCGCGTCTGTTCTTTGCTTCACTTTGCGATGAAGCCGCGAGCGGTTTCAAAAAGGCCGATTCGCGGTTCTTTTTGATGCCGCCACATCCGCTCGATAGCGGAAGAGCTAACGAAAAAAAGATCAGGTTACGAAACCAGCGGCTCTTGCTGAGGCACATTCTCATCAAAAGATGCCTCCCGGCAAGTTGCCGCCGAAGCCGCCCTGGCCGGACGGTCGCGAAATAGGTGCTCCCGTGCCCGTCGACGAGCCGCGGACGTTTCCGAATCCGCCTGCGACTCGTTCGGCTTGAGGGCCTCGTAGTCCCAGTGCCGCGGGCGTGGCGACTTCGACCATCGGCGAGGCGACGCCAAAGGATGCCAGTTGAACACTAACGGCGTCTATTCGCTCGGCGTCCAGGGCAGCATCACCCGATGGTTCAATCAACGCGGTTTGCCTGGCTGCCAAACCGCTGTTGACATTGCGAGCCATCCGGTCGCCCGCGCCCGGTGACAGATTTGCGCTCGTTCCGATGAAGTCGGCTTGATACAGCACGGTCTGATCGGCGACCGCACTGCTGACTCCGGCCGTTTGCCAATCGCAAACTTTCGCGCCTGCAGGTTCAGGAATGGCCCCCGCTGGAACGTCGGCACAACAATCAACACCGAGGATTCCGCCACGCGAGGCACAACCAAGTGCTGTCATCGAAGCAATTGCTAAGCCACACACTGAAATTCGAATCATCTTGATACTATTGAACATGAGGACCTCGCTGAATCATTTTGCGAAGCGACGAACCGTCCATCGATCCGTCTGCCCCGATCGGCTCGCCCATTTTGATCGGTTGCATCGAATCGACGGAAGTGGTTGGCATTGCGGGTTGCTGACCAGAGCGTGTTGCCGTGTGGGGAACCGGTGCTGGTCGAGGACAGCAACGATCGGTCGGCCCGACTTCGCCGATCATGAAGAGCTCGGGGCAACAGTGTTCCGCTCGTTTCTGTCGGGCATAGTCCGTACGAACCGAAGAGCGATAATCCCTCGAGCGGCGACTTTCCAAGCGATTGGCGATGAAGAATTCGATGTCGGTGGGTTCGTGAACATCGCTGCCGGGTAGTGCCGGGCCTTCGCAAGCGTCAACGGGCGCGACCAAGTGTGGTGTAACAAGGATCACCAGTTCCTGTTCACCGCTGCTGCTACGGTTCACCCCGCCTGTCGCTCCGATAATGGGCAAGTCGCCCCAGAACGGAACGCGATCGGTACTGGCTCCGTAGTTGGTTTGCAGTAGTCCGGCGACCGCAATGGTTTGTCCGCTTCGGAGTTGCACCGTCGTCGAAAAGTTCCGACTGTTCAAACCCGAAACCTGGGTCCCACCGCCTCCGCCACCGATGCTTGTCCCCAAAGACTCATCACGAGTGCTGACCTCGGCGTTCATCCGCAATCGAATCACGTCCCGATCCTGGATGAACGGAGTGAACTGCAATTGCACACCGAAGGGAACAAACGAGACGCCTTGCAGATTGTTGCCGACTCCGCCGCTGCTGATGATCGGAATGGGGAACTGACCACCGGCTTGGAAATCGGCGGGCTGGCCATTCATGGCAACCAAGTTCGGCTCCGCCAACGTTCGAGAAAGATTCATCCGCCGGAGTGCTTCAATGGCCAACCGGACTTGGCCCATGTCCAGCGACGCGAGAATGTTCGCACCGGATTGGTTTTGCGTGCTGACGAGGTTGCCGGTCAAAGACTGAAAAACCGTCAAGCCATTGTCATTGTCGATGCCAAAGTTGAGCCCAATGCTGCGAGCGGCACTTCGGTTCACTTCCGCAACGGTGACTTTCAACATCACTTGTTGCTCGCCGACGATCTTCATTTGGTTGATGATGCCGGCTTGAGCCAGAGCAATGGGGTCAATGATACGTTTCACAAAAGCATCGTCGGTTTCGTACAATGCCGTTGCCTCCGCCGATTGAAAGTTTTCGGCTTGCAAAAGCGATGTTTGCTGAACGGTCGGTGAGATCCCGGGACTGACACCACGAGCTCCGGTCAGAATCTGCAGGATCTGCGACATTTCAATCGCGTCGGATGCTTGCCCGCGAACGATCAAGCGATCGGCGATTTCATCGAGTTCGACAAAGCTATTCGGAAACTTATCGTTCAATTCCGCTTCAAGGTCACCGACCGGTTTGGCAAGAATCGGATCCTCATAGACCCGCACCAAGTAGCTGACGACGCTTTGACCGCTTGGTGCATCGTTGTCTTCGAACCACAGCATCAACGTCGTGGTCCCCGGCTGAACTCCTGTCACAGCCAGTTCACGTCCAGTTTCTTGGTCGATGATTTCGGTGCGAATCGTGTCCTCGTCGGGGACATAGATTCGCGCCGGAGTATCGGCAAGTCGCAGGACTTTCGGACGACCGAGCACCAGCGAAAGTGGTATCTCGGGATCGATTTCAGATTCCACAAAGCGACTTGCTCGTCGCTTGGCCGCATCGCTGGGCGGCGGCAAAATCAATTCGGACGGCAATCCTGATTGAATTCGGGAAGGCCCAACATCCGGGATCGGCCGCCACGGAATTGCACGATCACCACGAGGGTCTCCCAACGGTGGACTGATTGGTCCGGGGCCATTGGCTTGCAGATTGTTTTCCGGCAATCGAACCGACCCGCGATCTTGGGCAAACGACCGCGTCGCTGACATCACGATCCACGCCACAATCAGCGCCACCACAACGCGACAAAGCGGCGAAATCAGCGGCATTGCCGACATAGGGGTCATGAAACGTCTTCCGTGAATGGACTACAAGTTGATCTGCCAAAAAAGCTCGCCCCAATCGACGTAGCATCAGCAGGAGGGGTCCGACCACAGGACAATCCTTACAATCGGCACAATCGGAAGACAACTTGAGCCATTCAGATGGTCGCGACTCGCTGACCAATCGCAAGCTTCCTACAGTTTGCGGCGCTTTCGAGCACAAATTTGGCCTCACGCGGCCCCATTACGACACGCCACGGTGGCAGGTGATCGACGACAGACAACACTTTCCCACTTTGATCCACAAATGCGACGGAGATGCTCATACGCATCAAGAAGGTGTGAACCGACTTGCATGGGCGAATGAGTATCGCTTCGTCGATCCCCATTTTTCTTCGCCCAAGCAACCCCACTGCGCGAGATCGGAACGTGTCCGCGATAAGCAGTCGATCGAAGAGCACTTCGCCAGTCTCAACATCAATGAGCTTGCTCACGATCCTCCACCGCCCGTCAACGAATCGACAATTCGCAATAGCTGAGTGAAGAAAGGACCAAGAGGCCAAACGAACAGGCCGGGCAGAAAACAGACAACCAACGGTACGACTCGTTTGGTCGCCAATGACTGAGCGAATGCCATCGACTTTTCGCGACGCTCAGCTCGGACGTCTTCAGCCTGCAATCGCAACGTCTCTGATACGCTGGCTCCCATTTGTTCCGATTGAATCATCGCGGCGGTAAATCGAGTGAGTGATGGAACTTCGAGCCGACCTGCCAACCTGCGAAAAGCAACACTCCGCCGCATCCCACCCAGCAAATCACGTTGAAAGCCTCGACACGCGCTCGCCAACACACGATCCGGTCGTTGAGTCCTCTGCCAACGATCCAATGCCGCATCGAACCCGAGTCCACCTTCCGAGAGCGTTGCCCACAGGTCCATTGCGAGCGGCAGGTCACGCGACACCTGAGCGATCCGAGAACGGCGAGATGCACGCACGACCAGAATTGGCAGTGCAGTTACCATGACAGCGATCAGCCAGGGCGAAACAATCACCACCGGAGCCAGCATCCCTGACAGGCCGCCGGGAACCGATTCGATCCCTTCTAGAAAAACTCGCTGTAGACCTGACCACCGAAACAGCAACGCGCAGAGAATCCCCCCCACAAGCATCACGATTGTCAACACAACCAGCAACGTGCCCGCAGCAGGAGCCCCATATCCGGCCAGCATCATGCGCCGCTTCAGCCAACCGATTCGGCTCTCATCCATTTCAGGAGAGTCAGAGCGAGCCATCTCCCGCTGCAAACGGTCAATCGCCTCGCCATGCCGTTGGTACCTTCGCCAAACGGCATAGCAGACCAGTACGATCCCCATCCATAGGGCAACGACGATCATGACTCGGAATTGAACACTCATGCTTTTGGCCTACTGATTGCGTTCATCCAAACGATCCCAACGGCCTGCAACACGATCGTGGCCGCGATGGCTGCTGAACCAAGCGAACTGCTAGCGAATTCTTTCATCACATCCGGTCGGTCCAGCCACAACACCAACGCCACAAAATAGATCAGCAACAAAACCGCGATCGTCGAGAATTGGCTTTGTGCGATATTGCTACGAATCCGACGAGCGACCTCTTGCCGGTCCCGAGCGACTCGTCCGACGGAAGCCAGCACGGGAGCAAGCGATCCACCGGTTTCCCAGTGAACGCTCATCGTCGTGGCGAACAATTCCATTACATCGATCGGCATCCGTCGCGATAGCTCACGAAAAACGCTGCTTCCCGAATCGCCAAGCTGGATTCGTCGCACACACCAATTGATTTGATCCCGCAGAGGCGACGCAGTCACCTCGGACGCAGCCGCCAGTGCCGCCGACGCTCCGGCTCCACTGCGCAGCATCGGAATCATCATGTCCAGTAAATCAATCAACTGCCGTTCGATCCGGCTGAGTCGCCAAGCATGCCACCCGGATTCAAGTTGTGCCAGCAACAAAGCGATCACCATTCCGATCGCGACGACAATCGAGATGGGAATCGAAGTCAACAGACCAAGCGTCAAGGAAATCAACGCACCAACCATGTAGGGCAAAAAGCGTAGTGGACGCGAGAGCGGTTGAATGATCTGCCGACGGTCCGCACGTGCTGAACTCGCCTCGACTTGCGACGCCACGTTCGTCGGCGAAAGCAACGCGATGCTATCACCAAGCCGATTGCCTGCGGAGGCACCGGCGAGTGAACGACGCAGTGCAAGCGTCGCACCCGCGAGCACGAACAGCGTGACCGCCAAGATCAGCAGCACCATCATGACGTCGAACGCCCCCCGTCCTCAAACCAAGAGGTCGGCACATCGATCGCGCGGGCGTGCAGTTTTTCGACCAAACGCGGTACGGTTCCCGTTGCAACGTGCGTGCCCTGCAAACGCTTTCCTTTGCGACCCGAGACGTTGAACCGAAAGATTTGTTGTAACTGTGGCGTGTTGCCTTCCAACCCCACCAATTCATCGACGGACTCAACGCGTCGCACACCGTCTTCATAGCGTCGGACGTGGAAGATCAGATCAATCGCCGAGACAATTTGTTCACGAATTGCGGTCGGCGGCAACTCCATGCCGCTCATCAACACCATCGTCGACAATCGCGAGATCGCATCGCGAGGACTGTTCGCGTGAACTGTCGTCAACGAACCATCGTGCCCCGTGTTCATGGCTTGCAGCATGTCCAGCGTTTCATCGGCGCGAACTTCGCCGACAATGATGCGATCAGGCCGCATCCGCAATGCGTTGACGACCAAGTCGCGAGCCGCGATCTTGCCACGCCCTTCGACATTCGCCGGTCGCGTTTCCATGCGGACCACATGCAGTTGATCCAGCACCAATTCCGCGGCGTCTTCGATTGTCACCACACGTTCGTCATCAGGGATACTCTCGCAGATCGCACCCAAAAAAGTACTCTTGCCGCTGCCAGTGCCGCCACTGATCAGTATGTTCAAGCGGGACCGAACGGCGACAGCAAAGAAATCCGCCATCGTTTCATTGAACATGCCCAGTCGTTGCAATTCCTCCCCGCGCAAGCGACGGCGGCCGAATCGACGAATCGACAGCGTCGGCCCGTCCAAGGTCACCGGAGGCAGTGTTGCATTGACGCGGCTACCATCAGGAAGTCGTGCATCCACCATCGGCTGCGACTCATCGATCCGACGTCCCACGCGGGTCGCGATCCGCTGAATGATTCGCGTCAGGTGGTCATCATCGCGAAACTCGACTTCGGTGAGCTCGAGTTTACCGTAACGTTCCACAAAAACATGATGCGGACCGTTGACCAAAATATCGGTGACGGACGGGTCAGCCATCAACGGCGCCAGCGGCCCCAGCCCGAGCGTTTCCTCCAACAAGTCGTCCGCCAGCCGTGACCGTTCCGAATCGTTCAGCGGCAACTGCTCGCTGGCAGCAATGTCTGCCACAAAGGCATCGACTTCTTGCTTGAGTTGTTCGTTGTCAGCGGTCAACAACCCACGTCGATCGAGATCATCAAGTAACTGACCATGCAATCGCCCCTTCACCGTCACCGCTCGACCACGACGTGCCGGATCAGTGGCTTGCTTGGCCGTATCCTCGCTGAGTCGTTCCGGTTGCGACTTGCCGGTCGTCAACCGCGTCGGACGTCCAACCTTTCCCAGCCGAGCTCTTAGATTCGAATCATCCATCGCAATCAACCCGCGGCCGATGACGCAGGTTCCTCCTTGGTTCCCGGTGAACGGGTGCCGGGTGAACGGGTTCCAGGTGAATTGGGCTGGACAACCGTCGGCCTGACCGCCGAAGCGTCAGTGCCCGTACGCTTGCGCAATTCATCCGCCAACTTTCGCATCGCTCCACCAACGCCCCACCATCCACGCGTCAAGATCACGGGGCGGCCCAGGTTCGCGGCTTCCAGAACACGACGATCGTATTTGATGATCGCAGCGACCGGCTCCCCGAGTTGCTCAGCGACTTCGGCAGCGGACAAACTGCCCGCACAACGTTGAAACCGATTCAGGATCAACGAGCGGCGATCTCGGCGGACATCCAACTGGTCCAATGTCTTCAGCATCGCCGCGGTTCCTGTCAGCGTTGGGACAACGTTCTCCGTCACCACAGCGACATGATCCGCTCGGTCGAAAATGGCCAACGTCGTCGCATCCAGCAGGGGAAACGAATCGACGATCACCACATCGAACGCTGCTTTTGCGACGCCTAGAATGATCGACATGCAAGTGTCGTCCACTTCCGATGCATCGGCTGGCGTCGGCGGAGCCGCCAGAACGTGCAACCCCGATTCATGCCGCGTCGTGACTTCCCGCAGCATCGTGGCATCCAGTCGATCCCGCATCGCGGCCACATCGGCGATCGTCATGTCTGGCGTCAGGTCCAACAACGAAGCCGCGACCCCCAATTGCAGCGAAGCGTCAACCAGCAAGACTCGCTGGTTCGTCGTCGCGGCCCAATGAACGGCGGTGTTGATGGCGATCGTTGATTTTCCGACACCTCCCTTGGTACTGGCGACCGCCAACAGCTTTCCGCGACGCCCCGATTCCGGCCGAGACTTAACAACGCGTCGAATCACACCGGCCAGCTCTCCCGCACTTGCCGGACGCCGCAGAAAATCTCGAAACCCGATCCGAACGGCTTCGACCAACACCCCATCACTGGGGTCCGCATCGTCATCCAAGATACCGATGATGGGGCAAGTGATTTCGTGCACTTCGATCGCGTGTTGCCAGGCGTGAAGCGACTCGCGTGATCCCGACAACTCGACGAGCAACAAATTCGGTGCATCGTGCCGCATATGGTGTATCGCGGATGACAGATCGGAACAAAAATCGACAGAAGCATCACCATCGAGGGCGGAAGCGGCCGCTTCCAGTTCGACCTCGAGCGAGTCCGATTGAACGACGGCAAGAAACTGCGTCATGGGGTAACTCCTTGGATCTGTTGGCTGCGGACAAGCGTTGGGGCACGAACCACCTGCCTTTCCCCTAGATTCGTCAACCAAAAGCTGGTCACCTGTGATGCGAGCTCACGAGCTCGAGTGTCATAATGCAACGTCGGAAAAGCGGCATCGAAGTCAGTCGTGAAATTGACGTCACCGTCAGCGTTTTCAAAACGCAAAATGTCAACTCGAAATCCGTCCCCTTCTTCTACAACATTCGCAAAGACGAACCCGACGACGACCTCGACAATGTCGCCATCACTATCTTTAAATCTTGCACTAACTGAGTAGATCTGCGATTCGTCTGGCAACGCCGAATCAGGCGCGTTGGTGACTCGGTGACCGATCGACAGCGGATTGCCATTTTCAAATTCTGAATCGTATTCTTCAAGCTGCTTCAACGATTCCACTAGGAAAGAATCCGCAAAACTCGAAGCCTCCCACTCCGTGTAGTCGAAGGCCAGTTGGTTTGCTGCTGGCAATCCAACTGGATTCTCAAACTCTCGGCCGATTGCCACCACTGGTAAAATCTTCGCGATCGACTCACTACGAACGGCGACACCCCGACCTTTCAATCCAAAGTCGAGTAGCGAACCGCGACTCCACAGGTACGTCAGTCTCTCAGCCGAAGTGCCACCAGCGATTCCTTCCTCACCGGTTCGACGAAGGCGAACCAAAATCGAATTCGGATCATCAACGCTTGGTTCGAACGCCGGACTGCGGTCGTATCCAATGGGCTGGCCGGGTAAATCGTCAGGCACCTTGCCAGTCACATACTCACCGAGCACGATGTCGCCCGCGATGTCGTTGTCGACATTGGGATCCAGCATCGGGCGAACGGGATCGCCGAGCGTGTCGCGGTTGATCGTTTGGGCACTCTCCGGTTTGCCATCATCATTGAGATCGTAACCGTCTTCGAGCTCGATGCGATGCGGGCCCCAACTCTCGGACATCTCGGCCGCGCGACGAACGACGGCATCACGTGTCGCCATCTCATCAGCCCCAGCCCCGATCGCCAAATGCCAACCACCTTCGATCGCAGCGGCATCGGAAACCGATTGCATGTGAGCCTGAGTCAGACGAGCCATTCCGATATCGATCAGCAACCCCGCGATCGCGATCAGCGCGAACAACAACATCACGACCAAGATCATGACAGCACCATTCTTATGGTCATGTGATCGTAGTGGACCTTGAATAACGGCTCCCCTCGCCCCGCTTCGGGGAGAGGGGCTGGGGGTGAGGGGCTCGGCCGCTATCTTCGTGTAGGCAGGCCCCCTCATCCCCAGCCCTTCTCCCCCGCAAAGCCGGGGGAGAAGGGTGCCAGTGCATTTGTCATTCGCGTGGGTGAGGATAAACTCTTCAGATTCTGAACAACTTATCGGACATCGCCAACTCGTCACCTTGTCCACTACGTCACCGGATGACGCTGACTTGCTAAAAAAATGGACGCTCATTTTCCCGCCCCAAACAACTGGGCTTCTCTCGACCCACCGACGAAGATGTCCGTTCGCTTTGCATCCGAGAGCGGATCAAACTTCATCACGGTCACTCGTTGCGGTGTGTCGGTCACCATCTCATTGGCGTCGACCGGGGAACCTCCCGACCTGACCGTCGCCCGTAAGTTCGATCCCACAGCGACCGCGTACTCCAATTGGGCGACCTGATCAGGTCGAACTGCAACGATCAACTTCGGCGTCTCACCATCCTTCGAGTCTTTCGATTTTCTGGCCGTCGGATTGCCGGGGGATCGAGTCGGCATGACGACGATGACGTCGTCCGCAATTGGCTCAACGCGAGTCCGTTGGGCATCCGTCAGTGTCACGTTGGCAAAGCCGCCTCGATTGCCTCCACGCGGCTCATCTTCCGTTCGACTGGCCACGAGATCCAAATGCTGACCGAACTCGAACGCATCGCCTCCGATGAGTCCCTCGGTGTCCAAGAAAAACAAAACCCTGCCAGGCGGGGTTGCACCGGACAATCCAGCCATGGTTCCCACGGGCATCAAATCACCTTCTTGGATCGGTACGGTGGCCGGAAGATCGTGACGGGGAATTCGCCCAACTAAATCCGACAACTCAGTGATCCAGCTTGACTGGCTCGCCGTTTCCATGGGTACCTGAATCGTTCGCACGTATGCCGTCGCGGGATCTTCAAAGCTGGTTGGTCGAATGGTTTGGTACGCCAACAAGGTCTGGCCCGGAATCGGAACGGCAACCCTACCGTCGGGAACATCCGTCGACGATTCGTCCGACTCGGGTCGTCCGCTGCGAACCAAAACGTTCACTGTTGCCCCAAGTTCCAATGCAGACGTGACCGCAGAGACGTCTTCCGCTGCAACCGCCAATACCACTTCCTCAACCGGCACGCTTAACAGTCGCTTGCCCTGTGATAGCGAAGCCGATGTTTCCGTACTGACTCGCTTGACCACCGGCGTCAACACGATCGCTTGGCGAGCGACGAGTCTGGCGGTCGTCTCATTTTCTTGGTCGCGACTGGATCGACCGGAATCGACCACCAAGTCCGCGCTCGGCAACTGACTGCCGGTCGAGAACTCAAAGCGGCTGAGTTTTTGCAGCGGGATGTTGGCGACCAAGTCGATCTGTTCGCCCATGCTGATGCGGTGCACGCCAGCAAGCTGCGCGGCTTCCAGCGTCATCGCTCGCATGCCCGGCGGAGTCGCACCCGCCAAGCCTGCCGGCGTCCCACGCTCGAAAAAGTTTAACTCGGCAAACGCAAAGCCGGACGATTTATCGCTCTTGACGACCCGTCCAATGATATCAGTCGCTTGCGTGAACGCTCCACCCAGTTTGACCAATTGGCGGTCGGTGACGATGGTCCCATCTTCTAATTGTAAGACAATGCCATCGTTGGTCTGCTGTGCTGCTTCCACTCGCTTGTCGACCAATGCTCCATCGCCATCCACGATCGTTGCACTCATCCCACCGAGCGCCGTCAGCGGAATCTCGACACCAGCAATGCTACCGGTGCGGGGATCCAACAAGTCGTTCCGAGTGACCTTGCTGTAAGCTTGAATCGTCTGCCAGTTCATCGGCAGAGAGATGGAATCGGGGCGAGACTCTTCGACCCGCCAAAACGCGAGTCGTTCCATGGGCACTCCGGATGCCCACAGTGAAGCGATCAGTCCAACGCCGAGAACCACAAAGACCAGCAGCAACGCCAGCACGATTTTGAATAGTCCGAAGGATGATTTTTGTTTTCGCATGATGGAATTCTTCGATGGTAGTGGACGAGGCAACGAGTCCGATCGCTATGCGACGCTGCCATCAACAACACACTATTTATGGAGTCGTTTCAGTGGAGGGTAAAAACACTTCCCTGCGAAAAATGGCATGTGACACGAGTACACGTCGGTAAGGACGAATGCCGATGGCACTGCCTGTCAATTCGGGACTGGTCATCGCTCCATGAATGCCAAGCCCATACTTACCCCCGTAAGTTCCTGCGTAGACCGACTCGCCAAGCGAGTTCTCAAACACGAGTGGTCGGTTGATCAAACTTCCGCGAAGATTGGTTCCGTCGATTGTTTCAACCGCATCGTCATCAGCGATGTTGGGATCGCCCCCGTTCGGCACGAATCTTCCTCGATCCTGAAAACTGCTCAACCAACTCGATTGGGCCGGGTAGTGGACACGCAACGCAACGACGCCACGCCTATCTTCGTTTGTGTTTTCGAGCGAAAAGGGATCAGGATTCGTGTCTGGATCATCGATCTCCTCAACAACGTCGACCCACCGGATCCGCTCGCCACCGCCGCCGTTGTTGTGACCCTCTTTTCTCTCAACGACGAGAGGGATTTGAACCACGTAATCGTCCGCGACATAATCGGGATACTCGATTCCCGAATCATCCGCGGTATCTTGAGAGCGTTCCAGCAACGCACCTGGATACCGCATCAATCGTCGATAGCCAGGCTCTTCATTCTCGAGTGTCTCGAAACGCGGATCGAGAACATCGTCGCGAATGTAAAGCACCGCCAACTGCTGATTCAACAACGGCATTCGTGGAACAACATCGGTAAAGAAGTTGTAGTCTGGGTGCTCTTGTTCCAGCTCAGTCAAATCGATGACCAACCAGCGATCGTCATAGATTCGCTTGCGGACAACCTCTTGATCGAGCGCATCCTCAAACGTCTCATCAAAGGGCAGCGGCGTTTGCGAAAGTTCTCGGGCGCCCACATTGGCCGCTTGTTGAATTTGCCCCGCTGCGTAAATCCAGATTCCGAACGTGATCGCAGCACCGACCAGCATGTACAGCACCAGCGCGACGAGCCCAAACTCGACGAGTGCTTGACCGGCGCGTTGATGGTGGCGCGTTCGCATCATTTCTCGCTTTTCATGATCTGAAAGAGTTTCTGAAGCAATTCGTGTAGCTCTTCGTGACCTGACTTCACCGCATCATGCTTCTTCGCCATGGCCTCATGTTCGGAGGAGAACTTCTTATGTTCCGCCTCCAGTGCTTCGTGATCCGTCGCATCGCCGTCATTCTCATGGTGGGCAATTTCTTCACCGTGATGCATGGCGTGATCCTCATGAGCCCGCATTTCTTCATCGTGCTCGATCAACTCGGCTTCGTGTTCATAAATCTTTGCCTGAAACTTGGCCATCATCGCCAACGCTCGCATGTGTTCGGCTCGCCATTTGGCATGTTCGGAAGCCCATTTGTCATGCTGCAAGTGAGCGGCTTCGTGTTCCTTCTTCATGCCCGCATGGTCATCGGCGTTGGCGACAACATTCGAGGCGAGCGAGACAAACGCAACGATCAGAGCTAGTGCGATCTTCAACATGAAACCAATCCTTTTCGAGTCAGACGACGAAATAAACGAAACCGAGATAACCCACGAATCCCGCCGCGATGGCGGGCACGTAGGCGTAGTCTCGTTGACCGCGAAGCATCGCGATCAACGAAAGCACGCCACCGGCGATCGCCATTCCAAACAACACAATCAAAATCCCAACGGGTCCGACCAACATCCCCAGCGCGATGATGAGCTTCCCATCACCGCCACCCAGCTTCGCAAAGCGAAACAGTCCATAGGCGATGGCAAGTCCGACGATTCCGCCGGCCGACACCCAAGCGATCGACATCCCGAGCCAGCCTATCAGTGACGCAACGACGGCGGTGACTCCGATCGCTAACGAAATCCAATCTGGTATTTCGCGAGTTCGTAAATCGAATGTCGTTGCAATAGCAAGCAAGGCAGTCGTGATGATGGCGAGCGTGAGAAACAAAGAGCGATCTCATTGAAGAACAGAAACCACCCATGACGGAAAATTCCGCCATAGGTGGCTGAAGCGTCCATATGGAAATCGGTCCGGCTTATGGCTCGAGAATCAAACCGCCGAAGCCGTCGCCACCAGCAGCCGTGGTCGCACCGAAGACGTTATTGTCCAAACGACCGGTGTCGGTGTTGCCAACAATCGTTGCAGCGTCCAAGGCGATTGCGCCCGTATCCGCACCAGTCGTTTCGATCAGTTTGCCGCTGACCAAAGGTCCGTTATCATCGGCGTGCGCCCCCGGGAGAATTGCCGACACAGATGCGATCAAGTCGCTGGTCTTGTGACCGAAGACGGAAATCGCTGCAGCGCAGATCAATGCCACGCCGGCGATGATCAGACCGTACTCAACCAGGCCTTGGCCCTTCTTGTTGTTCAAAAACTTACGCATGTTTGTTTTCCTTTTCTAGAAAACGAGTTACTGAAAAAACTTTTGCCGCCTGACCAAAGGTTCCGCATGACCAATGCAGGCGCGTGCGGCGGCGACGAACAGACCGCACACGTTTGTTTTGTTTTCGTAGTGGACGAGGCGACGAGTCCCATGCCGCCGGACTCGTGACCTCGTCCACTACGGATTTGATTTCTTAAGGAGCCCCACCGCGTGAGCACAACCGATCGGGTTTGGTCGGACCGTTGACCGATCACACCGCACGCGGCGGGACGTATGATGTCGGCAGTCCATTTGTTTTGACGCAACAAGCACACAGCCTGAGCATCAAATCCAAACGTGGTGGGACAATCGTGTGAAAGGGTTCCCGCATGTCATGCAACTGTGGAAATAACAGGCTGAAAGCCTATCCCACGCGCAGATAGCGAAAGCCGTTACGCGACGACCGGTGGCCCGCGCGGCTGCGGGATCGAAAGAAGAGTTGCCGCAAGAACGGGTTCAGGGGCAACAAAGACCGGGCTGGAAATAATCTCGAACGGGAGTGAAACCAGCAATTCCCAAGTCACACCACCCGGACTCGCCAACGACTGGCAAATCACACACGTGTCGGAATCGTGATCGTGCTGACCGCCCGAAACAGGAGCATCGTGCGTGTCAGAAACCGTCTTGGCGGTTTCCTGCGGCGGTGCGTGGTGCTGACAGACATGCGAATAAATCACGACGGAAGCTGTCTTGTCAGACGCTACGCCGGATTGGACATGAGCATGATGTTCGCAGTGACCCACGTGCAGCCAGACAGGAGCATGACCGAGAACGATCACGCCGCACAGCAGGCTAGCTAGAATAGGTCTGATCAACGAAGACATCAAAAAGACGTTCGATTGAAGAAGGTTGAGTTGCAAAATGGCCCGACCAAAGACGATTGCTTCCCCTTACGATGACCACATGCAATCGGTTCGTCAAGACTTCCAAACTTATTTTGTAACGTTAACATAAGTCGGCGTCAGAAACCGGCAAGTCCGGTTCTGTAGTGGATTTCATGAATCGACCATGAAGAATGCGATTCGATCGAACCCTAGCAATTGACATCACGTAGCTTGGTCTGACACAATCTTCACATCCTTGGTCGGACCGTTGGTTTTGCACCTTCGAGATAAACGCTGCAGGCGTGATTCGGGGTTGTCTCATAAATTAACGTTGGAAACTGATCCTTTGACGTCGCTCCGAGTCCTAACCGTTTACTTGACTCTAGCAACATTGCTGTTTGGCAATGCGGCGGGTTGGGTTCACTTTGGATGCTCCCGCCATCACGCGGATTGCCGTCCAAGTGCCTCGGTGGCTGCCAGCAAATCGGCCCAGTACGACCATCGCGGTCATCGCTGCTGCGATCACGATCACGGCAGTTCTTGCCATGCCAAGTCGCCGGAGAAATCGGAATCAACAACCGACGAATCTGAGTCGGAATCGCCGGCCAGCGAACACGATTCGAACGAATGTGCGGTTTGCCAAAGCTTCTTTGCTTCGCGTCATGCGGTGATGCTGTTTGATGCCGCTGGCGTCATTGAATCGCTGGCCGTTGCCGGTGATGTCGTGTTCGTACGGGATGTGTTCGCACCGAGCCATCACTCCTCCAGCCACACGGTACGGGGACCGCCGAGCGTTTAACGCTCGCGTCTTTCTTTCCCCTGTTTTCCTCCCGTACCGAAGGTGCGCTCCCATGGCGATTGCCCATGAAGTGCCTAGATTGGCGAGTTGGTTGTCTCGCGTGATGACGACCGACTTTTGCCCCTGGGCGAATCGTTTTCTTTACTGGCTCAAAGAACCCATCGGCTGGTTCGTGCTGGCGACGGCTGTAAGCGTCATGGTCGGGCTCTATCTAAGCCCGATCGGTTGGACACTGGCGGCATCGCTGTCCGCGATCATGGTCGTCGGCATGGCTTGGCCGCTGGTGGCGGTGTACGTCACGACGTGTGAGTTGCGCCCCGAGGTTGACCGCGTTCACGAAGACGCCCCATGCCGGATCGTCGTTTCGGTTCGCAATCGAGTTCCTGTTCCCGTTTGGGGCTTGGCTGTCGAAGGCTATCTGGATTGCGAAGGGGATGAGCTGCTTCCGACAGTCGGACTGGCTTGCGTTCCGCCGTTGTGCATCAGTGAATTCGGCATCACGGTGAAGCCGCCGCTAAGGGGACATTACCCTATTCAAACACCGCGAGTTGCCTGCTCTTTTCCCTTCGGCATTTGGACGGCGCGTCGCAAGTTAACGACGACAGAATCATTGACGGTTTGGCCGAAAGTATTCCCTGTGCAAGGTGTCTGCCCAATCGTCGGTCTGACCCCTGCGGATCATGGCGACGGAAATCGGGGTGGCCGTAGCGGCGACTTTGTTGGCGTGCGAGCGTACCGTCGCGGCGACTCGGCGAAACACATCAACTGGGTCGCGTCTGCAAGAGTAGACACGTTGGTCGTTACCGAACGCGGCGGTCCCCAATCGGTGGAGTTGGATGTCTTCATTGACACGCGCATTCAGTCTGCCGCTGGGAGAATCGAGCGTCAGCGAGGAGCGGGCGACCAAAGAGCTTTCTCCCCTCGCTTAGGATCAACCCTTCTTGATAGGGAGGGTGAAAGGAGAAACCTGGCCGAGCGCATGCGCATGGCGGCCAGCGTCCTGATCAACCTGCATCAATCGGGCGTGCCGATGCGAGTGACGGTCGGATCAAAGCGTCTGCGTCTGGCACAGGGCGTCAAAGGTAGGCGTCAGATTCTGGATGCACTCGCGGATGTTCCGGCCGATGGCAAGGACTCGTCAATCCAGCCTGAACAGTCCAGTAAACATGCAACGATCGAATTCTTGAGCGACTCGCAAGGGCGTGAAGTGGTTCGCCTGGTTGATCCGCATGGCGGACGCCGAGCCGGCGGACTATCGCTGACGAAGTTGATCGCGTCGGGCGAGACGCTTACGGATCAAGTTCGCGAATTTTGGACGGAGGTGCGAGATGCCGACGTCGCCGCGTAAACGAATCGAGACCATTCTGCTGGCGATCCTTGCGATCGTGTCGGTCCTGCCATTGCGGTTCTTTGTGGAGTCGCGGTTCTGGTTTTTGGCCGAGATGGGAACTTTGGCTTTCCTGTTCTGTGTAGCGGAAGTCGCCAAGACCTTTGGTCATGAAACGCGGAAGCCGAAACGATTGGCGAGTTCTGCTACGGTCGCGCTGGCGACGACGCCGATCGCATTTGCGGTTTTTGCCCGCATGTTCGGTTCGCCGATTGCATTTGAAATGTCGGGATTATCGACCTTTGGTGCGATGTCGCTGGCGATCGCGATGGCGGCAACGTCCGAACGCAACCAAGCGATGTCGCTAGTCGCCAGCGGATTCTTGGTTCTATTCGCCACATCGATTTCCGATGACACGCGAGCCGTCTGGGTGGCCGTGCTTTGGATGAGCGGCTGTGTTTGGCATTTGGTCGCCAATCACTGGGAAAAACTCGATGTCTGCTTGGCCGAGTCGGTGCGTCCGGCGGTCGGCATTCGCCCGGCCAGCGTGCTGGCGGCGACTGTGCTGTGCATCATCGGTGGCCTAGTCGTCCGTGATCGTTTTGGCGGCTCCAATCGGATGGCTTTCGGGTTCATGCCGACCAGCGGCGGATCGAAGTGGTCGGACTCTGCGGCACGCAGTGGCATCGGAACCGGCGACGCAGCAATCGCAGCGAAGGATCACGCTGAATCATTCGGTGCGGTCGAATCCGAGATCTTTTTGGAGTCTACCGAATCGACGTTGTTCGACATGGCCAACGACATGTTCGGGGAACCAAAAAAGAAGAACAAATGGGAGCGTCGCCAGGCGATGGGCAGCGACAACGTGATCCCGATGCACGAGCGGGCCTCCAAATCGGAACAAGGCGGATCATCGTTCAGCATCGATCGCATGCAGCCTAAGAAACACCATCATTTCGACGATGCCACCAGCGACGCGGTATTGCAGTGGGACGGACCAACCGGAATCCGACTCGCGATGGAACGATACGATGCCTTCGATGGAGTGGACTGGACAAACTCGGCGGACCATTCCATCGAAGAACTTAACCAACAAGAGATTGACCAGCATGTTTGGTTCTTTGATCCCAAGCTGCAATCCAAAGCCATTTCCGACAGTGACTCGGTGTCGGTCAATTTGCTGAAAGTGCTGCGGCTCGATTCGACTCGATTCCCATCTCCGATGATGACAGCGGGACTGCATATCAAGGATGTGAATCGTCAAGATTTCTTCGGCATCAAGAACGACGGATCGCTGTTCATGCCCGGACGCGAAAAGATTCCGCAGTTGACGGTCGTGAACTTGGCTTCGATCAATGTGATGGAGGACGAGCTGGTTGAGCTGAAGTCTGACCCTGCCTCCGGGCAACGCCGTAGCGGATTTTTTGATTTCACTCGCCCTCGGGGAGAGTCGGCCTCTCAGGGCCGGAGCGGGCACACGCAACCCTCCCCGGCCGCTACCGCGTCCGACCTTCCCGCAAGCGGGAGTGTGAATGGGGACGCTAGGTCGCCCTACGAGCAACTGCAATCCATCGTCAACTATTTGCGAACGGAATTCACTTTCGATCGTAGCAGCGAAAATACAGTGGACGGGTTCTTGAAAACTCGACGTGGGGGCGATCACCTGTTTGCGACCGTCGCCGCATTGAAAGCTCGCGAAATTGGACTCCAATCGCGACTGGTCACCGGCTTCTACGTTCGCCCCGACTCATTCGAAATTTCCGCTGGGCATGCCAACATCACGCCAAATGACGTTCACGCTTGGGTCGAAATCAAACTTGACGACGGAAGATGGTTCGAGATCGAACCGACGCCAGGATATCAACAGCCGGTTTACACGCCTTCGTGGTGGCTGGTCCGCAAGCGGTTTGCTGCGGCGCATTGGATTCACGGACTGCTTGCACTCGCAATCTGTGGACTGCTCTATCGGACGCGGCTGGTCTGGGCCGAGTGGTTATTGGGGGGCATCTGGTCGCTGTCACGATGGCTGCGACCGAAGTATCAAATCGGACTTGCCATGCGTATCGTGGAAACTCGAGCCAGACTGCTTGGCAGTGCTCGACCGCAGGGAAAACCGCAACGGGATTGGTTGGAGTCCTTGGTCAACCGCGATGTCCAGCTGCAAGATCATGTAAAGCAATTCTGTGATGTGGCCGATCAAGCGATCTTTGGCGGAAGCGGACCGATCGACCGTCGCCGACTCAGCTCGGTTGTTCGAAAACTGAACACAAAACAACTAAAACTAGCAACACGGGAAGCGACGGCATGAGTGTGGTAACGGAAAACGAAACGCATACGGCGCTACAGGCCATGCGTGACCAACTCGGTCGCGTGCTGTTGGGCAAGTCGGACCAAATCGAAATGGTGATCGCGTGTTTGCTCGCGCAGGGTCACTTGTTGCTCGACGATTTGCCGGGCACTGGGAAGACGACGCTCGCCAAAGCCCTCGCCGAGTGCCTCGGTGGTCGGCTGTCACGGATTCAGTGCACGCCCGATTTGCTGCCTACCGATGTGACCGGTTTCAATATGTTCAACCAGAAGACTCGTGAATTCGAGTTCCACGCCGGGCCGGTATTCGCCGACGTGCTGCTGGCAGACGAGCTCAACCGTACGACTCCGCGCACACAGAGTGCATTGCTCGAAGCGATGGCTGAGCGGCAAGTCACGATTGACGCGGTTCCCTATCCTTTGTCCGAAACGTTTTTCGTCATCGCCACACAGAACCCGATCGATTCTCACGGCGCCTATCCCTTGCCGGAAGCTCAACTGGATCGGTTCACGATCAAGCTGCAAATTGGCTATCCCGACCGTGCGGCTCAGCTTGGCATTTTGGAAAACGCTTCGCGGGCGGTTGGCCCCGACAAAGAGACTCATAGCTCGCTACCGCTGGCTGAATTGCGTCGGATGCAGCAACACGTACAGACGGTCACCGTTCATCCTCGAGTTCGCGAATACTTGGTCGATTTGGTCGATGCGACACGCGAAGATGTGTCCATTCAACTCGGCGTCAGCCCCCGAGGCATGTTGCACTGGCAGCGGATCGCTCAAGCCTGGGCAGTCCTGCAAGGCCGCGACTTCGTGACGCCGAGTGACGTCGCCAAAGTCGCTCATCCCGTCTTGACGGTTCGACTGCTAACCACGACGGACGATGTTGATTCCGTCGTTGACCGCATCATGAAACAAGTCCCTGCACCGGAATACAAATGATAATGAATCTACCGTGGGCAAGGCTTTCAGCCAGGCAAAAAGGGCGAGCGACTTCCTGCACGCCTCTCCTACTCTTGCTGTTCGTCGGTTGCGGTACCGACGAGCCATCCAAGGCGTCTTTGTTTGAGCACGATCATCATATCGCGGCACATTGGCCAAACGGTCTGGCAGACCTGTCGACAAAACTACGTAGCCGCATGAAGAGCGCTAAAAGTGGCGCGCAATTTCATGAAGACAAAGATACACACCAGGACGAACACGAAGATGAGCACAGGCACGGAGACGAACACGCCCCCGTCCCACTTCGTGACCAGATCGAAGACCTCGTCGATTGGGTCGCAGAAATCGCTGCGGACACGAACCTTTCCGAAGCCGACTGGATTCCGCTGCACGAAAAAAGCGAATCGGTTTCGGCAAACTTGAAGGCCAACCGTGGCGATCTCACTGAAGAGCAACTTCGCGAACTCGAATCGCTGTGCCAACTGATCGACGATACGATTCCAAAAATTCCCGAACAACTGCCCGACCTGAGAACGCCCACGTCATGAACCAATCACTCTCGATCATGTTGATGGGCGGACTGATTCGCGTCCTGCAAGGCTTCGCAGCCGCCGCGCCGACGCTGTTGGTTGGTTTGTTGATTGCATCCATCATGCGATATTATTTGGCTGACAAGGGCATGCGGCGTTTGTTCGGCGGCGATTCGCTGCGATCTTTGCCACAATCATGGCTAGTCGGCATGTTGTTGCCGGTCTGTTCGATCGGTGTGTTGCCGATATTGCGAGAAATGCGTCGGGCGGGTGTAAAGCCTGGTGCGATGTCCGCATTCGCGTTGTCGGCACCCTTATTCAACCCGCTTTCGCTGCTGTACGGACTGACGCTCAGCCGACCGATGGTGATCATACTTTTCGCGTTTGGATCGTTGGTCATCGTAACGGCGCTGGGACTATTTTGGGATGCGATGGCGAAGTTTCGTGAGCCGACGAAAAACACCCTCTTGCTTGCGGGAGGGTCGTGCGCCATAGCGGTCGGGAAGGGTGAGCCGGAAACTCGCGACCACCTCATTAGTCTTCGACGACTCGCTGCCACATTCGTTCACATTGCTCGCGAACTGACCGGTGTCAGTCTTGGCACGACCGTGTTGGCACTATCGGGCCTAGCGATTCTGGCAGCCGTCCTTCCCTACGGCGCGATGCAGCATTCCGTCGAGCGTGACGACTGGTTTGCACCGCTGACAATGCTCGAGGTAGCGATTCCCGTTTACGCAACGCCCATGCTGGCAATGAGCCAACTCGGGATGATGTTCCAGCATGCCAATTCTCCTGGCGCCGCGTTCACATTGTTGATCCTAGGCACTGGCATGAATTTAGCAACGCCGGTCTGGTTCGGGAAGCACTATGGCTTCAAAGCGACAACGCTCTGGATGGTTTCGCTTGTCGTGATCGTATTGGGAATCTCCTACGCGATCAATCGGCCGCTCGTTCCGCCCGGCGTTGAGCCTGCTGGTCACACGCATGCCTTCGACATCTATGCCAACCCGATTTCGGTGTACCACCACTTTGATATGAGAACGCTTCGTGACTTGGTGGTGAAAGACCTCGACATCAGCGTCGTCGTCTCGCTCGCAGTACTGGGCGTTATCGGATTGATCGGGATCGGATTGCGATTGTTGAAAATCGACGAAGCTTGGTTGATGAAGACCGCCAAGGCTAACGCGTTCGCTTCATCACTGACTTCAGACGAGGCGAAAAATCGAAAGGGTCTCGACGTGGTTGTTCCGCCCGGTGTCATTGGCGCGACCATGTTGGCCGGTTTGGTCGCGCTGAGTGTCGTCGCCTGTTTTGCTTACTATCCATCGCCGAAGGAGTGTCTGGACGAAATCAGCATGGCGCGGGCGGAGTGTCTGTCGGCGGCCAACAGTGGGCAGATCGATCATGCTTTATTTTGGCTGCCGGTTTGGGAAGACTGGAGCCGGCGGCTGGAGGTCGGCACGTTTATCCGCTCTGGCCAGATTCGTCCGTATCAGCGAATGCAAGGCTATCTGATCCGGAAAAAGCTGGAGAACCTGGAGCATGAACTCGAGCACGACCCGTTTGAATCAGACGAGACGAAGCGGGTTGTGCGGGATATTCTGTCCACAAATTCACGTTGGGTACGCTCATTTCGTCCGTCAGAGTGACTCGGGGCTTCACAGCATGTAGAATTAATGGCGGTCGGACCGGATTGATTGCACTTCTACGTGGATAATCCGTTTCATGTTAGTATTAAAAAGACGTTATTCGCGTGGCTTCACGTTGATCGAGTTGTTGGTGGTCATCGGGATCGTTGGCATTTTGATCGCATTGCTTTTGCCTGCCGTTCAATCGGCACGCGAAGCCGCACGCAGCACCGATTGCAAGAATCGTATTCGGCAGCTTGCACTCGCGACGCACCTGCACCATGACGCGGTTGGATACTTCCCGCCAGCCCGATATGAATCGCGTCCCGACGCCGATCCTGCCGACCAATGTGGATTGGAAACACCGACATGGCTCGCTCGTGTGATGCCGTACATCGAACAGGTTGCGTTGGGCGATCAATGGGATTTTTCAAAGCCTTGGCACCAGCATCCCGAGGCTGTTCGTACGGTCGTACCCGACATTTTCCTTTGCCCGTCGCGGCGCAGCGGCACTCGTCCGATTGGCACTCGTAATTTGCGTACCACCGTCACTGGTGGTGGTGGTCGCCTGCCGTGCGGGTGTCCGATTCCGCCACGTCCGGTCGACGTGACACTCGACGTCGAAGGCGCCCTGAGCGACTACGCCGGCAACCACGGCGACCTGACCCCCGGGGCGACTGGCCAGCCGACGGATTTCTATTTCGGCGGCAACGGAACCGGCGTCATCATCAGCGTGCGCCCTGACTGCAAAGACGGTAAAGCGATTGCACCATCGGATCGGATTCGATTGGCGTCGGTCAGTGATGGAACATCCAGCACATTCCTGTTTGGGGAAAAATTTGTCTCGCTCGATCGTTTGCAGCAATTCCCCGAAGATTCGCCCGCCTACGACGGCGATCACTTACCCGCGTCTTGCCGCTTGGCTGGCCCTGGCCTTCGATTGGCAAATGGCCCCAGCGACGTGCTGGCCGACATGTTTTCGTTTGGGAGCTGGCATCCCGCCGGTGTTCATTTCGCGCTTGTCGATGGAAGTGTTCGACTATTTAGCCCCGACACGGACACCCAAGTCTTGGGATCGCTCGCCAATCGCTGTGATGCGCGTGTGGTGGAACTGGAAAATTGAAAATGCATTGCCCACGGAGTCTGACCTTGGGAGTCGCCACTGTGCTCGCCTTTCTGGTTAGCGGTTGCGGCGGAGCCAGCGGCACGCACGAAGGAATCGTTCTCTTCGACGACGGCACTCCGGTGCGATCGGGTAGTGTTGAATTCCGATCGCTTGCCGATGGTTCTCGCTACGCCAGCCGCATCGCCACCGATGGCAGCTTCGCGCTTACCGACCAAGACGGCGAAATGGGCTGTCCACCAGGAGAGTTCGAGGTCGTTGTGGTGCAGATTGTCCTGACCGAGGACCTAGCCGCCGAAGCACACGAGCACGGTCGAACTGTCCCACGCCGCTACGCCGACTACTATACTAGCGGCCTGCGGATCACGATTCCGGAACAGTCCGATTCTCCCGTTCGGGTCACGTTGGAAACGAGCGATCTTTAATTAACTTCACAATTTACCGTCATCTCTGTTTCTCAGTTTGGCATTACCTGGCGTTCTCGGCTGATCTTGGAAGAGACCCGTTCTTCTTAGGGGTTGTTAGACCAAGCTTCTCAAGAATCCAGCGATTTGCAACGCCAAGCCCTTTTCACGTTGGAACCGTCTGAACGGTCAAGGCGTTTGTTAACCCAGACCGGCAGAGAAACGGGAAAAAAGGGAAATCGTGCCCCGAGAGCTAAAACCATCCCCGATCACATAACCCAGGTAATGGCAGGACGAAAGAAACGAAGAACGCGTCCGGCAAACGCGGCACCGCGCAAACACCGAAAAACGTGAGCAACAATGAAGAAAGGCCGACATGGAAACCATGCCGACCTTTCTTCACATCAGGGTCGGAAACGAATTTGATCGTTCCGAGAAGTTTTGGGACTCGGGTTCGAACCGACGACTGCCGGGCAATGTGCCAAGCTGGTCATTAGGTAACACACGTCGCCGAATTCTCTCCGTCGTCAAGTTCGATGTTGCTAGGGTTTGTGGCTTGAAAGGTATTGCGACAGGTGGGACAAGGACCGACAACGCGAGACATGGAACTCAAGATGATCAAGTTGATCGAGTCATCACGCGTGACCAACTTTGACCAACTTTGACCAACTTGATCACCTTGGCTGGTGAAAGGCCGATTCAGCCCTACGTCAGCGATCGATAACTGCCTTCGATTTCGGGTCGCGAAACTCGTCACCGCGTTTCCACGGCAGTGAATTCACCGGGGGCTAAAGAAAAGGGCCATCGTAATCAATGGATTATGATGGCCCAAGCGTTAGCTCGCTTCGAGCCGTCCTTTGAGCGATTCGATCAACTCGCTGGCCTGGCGGATGGTCAGTTGTTTGGGTGATGAAACCGCGAACTCCTGCTGCAGTTGACTCGCTAGATGCACGTTCGCTTTCGATGCGATCGCGTGGATTGCTCGGATTTGAGCGTCGGTTGCTTCACGGATCCGCGACTGTCCGTTGCCTTTGGCTGAAGTATGCCCGTTGAGCCGAGGAACATCGTTTGCTGCACGACGCGACGAGGGCGTTGTCGCACTCGGTGCATCACCCCCAAGCTCACGTTCCACTTCTTGCCGGCACAGTCGGTAGGCTTCTTGTATGCGTACAGCCAACTGATCGCTTTGGCCGAACAGCGAGTCGCCGTCGATTTCAAAGTCGATATGGCAGCTTGCACCGTGACTGCCGTAGTCAGGCTGGCCTCGTTTTCGGTTTAGGCCAACCGTAATTCGGGTCGACATTCTGAGGTTCTCCATGCTAGGTGTATTTGAAAGGCTGTAAGCGTCAGTGAACGACGAGCTCACCGGCGAGCAGATTCAGCGTGGTGTCTTGATCGAGTGGCAGATTCCGTAACCAGCGTGTGAACTGGTGGGCCATCAGCCCTGCGGCGATCGAGGCGGTGTAGATCGTGCCGTGTGACGTGCGGGTGCCTTGCTGAGCGTCTACAGCGGCGAACAGCGTGGTTGCGTAGTGATCCGACGAGGGGACGTTGTGAGCGGCTAGTACGCGAATGACTTCGCCTAACATGCGTCCGTCAACAAACAGTTCGACTCGCCCCCGCACAGACCGCCAAATGGCGGAGCGTGCGGTGATCGAGTCGACGCAACAGAACACCACGTCACCGGTGCTCTGCTTCGCTCGGTAGCGGTCGACAATCTTGTCGATCTTGATCGCCGGATCAATCTGCCCGATCGCATGTGACGTTGCCGCCACTTTCGTCTTGCCGGTGTCGGACGCAAGGTAGCCTTGTGTCGTGACATTGGTCTTTTCAACCGTGTCGAAGTCGACCAGTTGAATCCGGCGAACGCTGATCGACGCCAGCTGCAACGCAACCTGGCGTCCGATGGCTCCGACTCCGATCACTGTGACTGTAAGCCCTGACAGGCGGTTCGCCAGGACGAGAGCCGATTGGCGAACAAAACGATCTTGAGCCACCGTCATGATGCCACCCACTGAGTCGCATGCCACTCCAAAGCGTCAATCTCCATCGGATCGCACTCCAGAGCAAACGGATCGTCGATGGTGGACTGTGGCTGGTGTCGAGCAGTTTCTTGGACGCTGAGACCGACTTGGTGTCGGCGTCGAACGTGCCAGCAGCTTGCCGAGTCTGATCACTGCTGAGTGTCTTGCGGACACCTGGCCAGCGAATGTGCAGCCGTACCGCGGTGGTTTCGGCTTGTAGACGCTCTCCGCGCCAGTCCAAAGGTCATCCTTCGGACAAGGTTCATCATCGCTGATCCCATAGCGGTCGCGATACAATTGCCAGATTTCGTCCTTCTGTTGCCGACTCGGTAGGTCCAGGAAGAACACACCGTCAAAGCGTTCGGCCCGGCTAAGCTCCGGTGGTAGTTTCCGGACGGCGTTCGCGGTCAAGACAACGAAGACATCCGTCGAAGTTCAGCGTTGATGCGTAAACACGAAAGGTAGTGAGGGTGAAAGGTATCGGCTGGCTGCCGGACCCTGAACGAGATTGAGCTCCGAAAACATGGTTCCTGTTGGATACTGCCCAAGGCCTGTGCATGTTGGAAGGCAATACTTGTCGCCGCATTTTGGCGAGCGGCATCGAGAGTCCCGGAGTCGAAGATCCACTCGCGCTCTACACAGCGTTTTCATGGCAACCAGTGAGACCCAAACGTCCTTGATCCGATTATGACTTCCAATCACGACGAATCGAGTATGCCTGCGAAGCGGAGAAAGCAACAAAGGCAAATGACGCTTTGGGAGTCGGATGACTGCATAGTACCGTTGACGCCGGGTAATGCCGGTCGAGGGAAGCGGTCAGGCCGGCACGCGAATCGAGTCAAACATCGACCACACTCAGCGGTGGAACGTCGGTGAACGAGCGACTCGATCGCATCACCACGAGAGCGAAAGGCGATGCAGCAGCCACGTTCAACAACGTCTTCACGTTGCTCAACAACGAGCTACTGTTCTACGCCTTTCGACGACTCAAACGAGACAAGGCACCGGGAGTCGATGGAGTCACGGTGGACGACTACGAAGTCAAACTGCAAGAAAACTTGCAGAGCCTCGAAGATCGTCTGCACCGCGGCAGCTATCGACCTCAGCCAAGTCTACGACGAGAGATTCCCAAAAGCGGAGGTAAAACTCGCCCATTGGGAATCGCCTGCGTGGAAGAAAAGATCGTACAGCGTGCGATCGTGATGATCTTGGAACGTATCTATGAAGTGGACTTTTGCGACACTTCGTATGGTTATCGACCAGGACGCAGCTGCCACCAGGCGCTGGCCGATTTAGGCCAGATCATTGTCCGCGAGCGAGTGAACTTTGTCTATGACGCCGACATCGCTGGCTTCTTTGATAACGTTTGTCATGAGAAACTCGTTGAGCTTCTCGGGCATCGACTTAAAGACCAACGCCTGCTGCGACTGATCACGAAGTTCCTCAAGTCTGGCGTGACGATTCAAGGCACGCGGCACGATACGACCAAAGGTATTGCGCAAGGTTCGGTTCTTTCTCCACTCCTAGCGAATGTGTATTTGCACTACGTGCTGGATGAGTGGTTCGAACAACAGGTGAAGCCACGGCTTACAGGCCAGGCTTCGATCATTCGCTTTGCGGATGATTTTGTCTGCACGTTCGAGCGAGAATCGGATGCAAAGCGTTTCGCGGAAGTGTTGTCCAGGCGTCTTGGTCGTTATTCGTTACAGTTAGCCGAGGCAAAGACGAAGCTGATCCGCTTTGGTCGCTTTGCCCGCCGCGATTGCCAGCGGCTGGGTGAAGGGGCCCCGGGCACTTTCGACTTCCTTGGTTTCATGCATTACTGCGGCACCAGTCGCAGCGGCAAGTTCAAGTTGAAACGGAGAACATCGGCAAAGAAATTTGGTGCGAAGGTAGGTGAGCTGAAAGACTGGTTTCGGACTCAGCTAACGACACCAATCTCCATAGTATGGCCAACGCTGGTGCGTAAGCTTCAAGGTCACTTTCAGTACTTCAATGTCAATGACAATTGGGAGATGCTGATGAAGTACCAAGAGGCTGCCCGTCGGTTAGGTCTACGTTGGATGCGGCGTCGTAGCCAGAAGGGCCGCGACTTGAGTTGGGAGGCTTACGAGCGTTACCTCAAGCAGCATCCCTTGCCGAATCCAGGTCAAATCACGGACTTGATCGCTATGACGAGGTCGAAGTAATGTCGGGTGACAGGTGTCGGTTGGGAGCCGGATGCGTTAACAGCGCCCGTCCGGTTCTGAGAGGGTTCGGTGATCAATTGGGCAAGGATAGGTTGATATGGCACCTCATGCGGGAAACCGCTAGGAAACGGAGAAAATCAACGCTATGCTAAACTCGAAAGACTCCGTTCTACTCGCCCGGAGCCGGGCTTGCGAGCTTTCACAAATGGACAATCAACTTTTCCGGCCCGGTGACGGGCAACGTTCGCAGACCAGTCACCTATTCTGAGACCTTGCTTCAAATCCCTTCAATCTTCGGAGTGAAACAATGAACCTGAACGCAAAAGAAATCTGCTTGACAGAGAGATGGCACCGCATCGCCTTCTTCGTATTTGGAATCACATTCTCAGTTGCCTTACTGCCAATGCTCGTTTGGCCACAATCAACGATGGCTCGCGGGTTTTGCATCGCCGCTGGAGTGATCGGGTTGATCGCATTAGTATCTCTGGGCGTCGCTGCGGCACGACACGTGATCGCACCGAGTCCCGCGCCAGACAACACAGCCACGTGAGGCACAGAACCGCGCAAGATGGATTGCTCGGTCGCAGTGGCCTTGCTCAACAACGCCAATTAATCGGCGAACCAAAAAATGCACCCGAGTTGCCGATCGGGCGTTTCCTGAAATCAACGTCACTTGGCGGCAACCGGGTGATTTTAGACGTTCGCTCTAAAATGATAACACGCGCCTTCCTGATATTCTGTGCCGTTGGCTTGGTCCCGATCGCGCTGGGCTACGGAGCCATGCCTTCAGCCAGCTTGGACGCCCTCTTCGGCATCACCGTCGATACGACCAATCTCACCCACATCATGCGCGCCGTGATGGGGCTCTACTTCGCAATGGTCGTGATCTGGTTGTGGGGTGCGTTTAGTCGGTCGATGGCCGGGCCCGCTCTTGTCGCCTGTGCGGTGTTCATGCTTGGACTTGCCGCGGGGCGTTTGCTGAGCTTTGTCCTCGACGGCATGCCGCACTGGTTACTCATCGTCTACGCTGTTTTGGAAATCGTGCTTGGCGCGGTTGCCGTCCTTCTCTACCAATCTCGAACCAGATCCGACCGAGCCTTGTCTGCAAAATGAAACACATCACCGTCTTCCTCGCCTTCATCGTATCGCTGGCCGCCGGCGCAACGCTACGGTCCGCCGAACAGCCCAACATCCTGGTCATCTTTACCGACGACGTCGGCATCTGGAACATCAACACCTATGCGCGGGGGATGATGAGCACGCGCACGCCGCACATCGACAGCATTGCCGCGAATGGAATGCTCTTCAGCGACTACTACGCCGAGCCTTCCTGCACCGCGGGACGCTCAGCCTTCCTGACCGGCCAGTTTCCAGTGCGAACAGGGATGCATACCGTCGGCCTCCCCGGAGACCCGAAGGGCCTGACTCCGGAGACGCCAACGCTGCCCGAGTTGCTGAAACTGCAAGGCTACAATACCGGCCAGTTTGGCAAGAACCACCTCGGTGATCGTGACGAGTTTCTGCCCACGATGCATGGCTTCGACGAGTTCTGGGGTTGGCTCTATCACCTCAACGCGATGGAGTATGTCGAGGATCCCGACTGGCCGAAGGACGACGCGTTCCAGCGCTTCGCGCCGCGCAACGTGATTCATGCCTGGGCACAACCGGATGGCACCCAGAAAATCGAAGATGACGGACCGCTTCCCACGGAGCGCATGAAGACACTCGATGATGAGGTCAACCGGCACACGATTGATTTCCTGAAGAGATCAGTGGAGGACGGAAAGCCCTTCTTTGCGTGGTATTGCCCCTCTCGGGCGCACGTTTGGACCCATCTTTCGGAGAAATATGAAGCGATGCTGGGCCAGAACGGGTGGGGACTTCAGGAGGTGGTGATGAAGGACCTTGACGACCATGTGGGCGAGATCCTGGAGGCGCTGAAGGATTTGGGTGTGGCAGACAACACCATCGTCGTCTTCACGTCTGACAACGGGCCGGAAATCATGACGTGGCCCGATGGCGGCATGACGCCATTTAAAGGCGAGAAGGGCACCACCTGGGAGGGCGGCGTCAGGGTGCCCATGATTGTTTCGTGGCCCGGCAAGATCAAACCGGGGATTATGAACAACGGTTTGTTTGATGGAAAGGACTGGCTGCCGACCTTGGTGGCTGCAGCCGGCGGACCAAGTGATCTGAAGGAGCAATTGCTCAAAGGCTACCAGGGCCACAAGGCCCACCTCGACGGCTACAACCAATTGGATCTACTCCTTGGCAAAGGCGAGTCCAGCCGTGAGGAGATCATCTACTACGAACGCACCCAGTTGCAGGCGGTGCGCTACGGTGACTGGAAGGCCCATTTCATCGTCCAGCCACACGGTTGGGGCGGCGCAAAGGAACGCCTCAACGCTCCGCTGCTTTTCAACCTTCGCAGAGATCCATTCGAACGAGCCGCCGAGGAGTCTGGAATGTATGTGAATTGGCTGGGTAACAAGATGTGGGCCTTCGGCCCAGCACAGGCGATTGTGAAGCAGCACCTGGCCACCTTCCAGCAATGGCCTCCAGTTTCGCCCGTCTCCAACCAAGCCCAGCTTGAGCGGTCTCTCGAGGACATGGACAGCCGCCGTTGACCTGCAGCCACCGCCGTGAAATCAGGATGAAGAAGTTCCGGACGCTTTCCCTGTTTGTGTTGTGCGTTGCTGGCGTACACGCGATGTGCGGCCACTTCGGACGCTGTGAAGATCACAAAGTCGTCAGCGTATCGCACAAATGGCAGCCCGCGTTTCTCCAGTTCTTTGTTCAAGTCATCTAAGTAGATGTTGGAAAGTAAGGGTGAAAGCGGACCACCTTGCATCGTTCCCTCGTTGCTAGGGTGGCAAATACCGTCGACCATGACTCCGGCTCGCAAGTAGCGCCCAATCAGTTTCAGCAGTCGCTTATCGCGGACCTTGCGGGCCACGCGAGACATAAGTACGTCATGTTGGACTCGGTCGAAGAATTTCGAAAGATCCATATCGACGCACCAGCGGCGACCGCTGCGGATGATCGTTTGAACTTGCCTGACTGCACCTTGAGCCGGGCGGTAAGGTCGATAACCGAAGCTCGATTTAGAGAAGTCTGGATCAAAGATCGGTGTGAGGACTAAAACGGTAGCTTGTTGGATAACACGATCGATCAAGTTTGGAATTGCGAGATTTCTCGTGCCGCCACCGGTTTTATCGATGGTGACTCGCCGTGCCGGTGAAGGCTGGTAAGTACCATCAAGCAATTGTCTAGGAATCTCTTGCCCACGTGGGCGGAACCATTCGGGAAAGTCGTCCACCGTTATTCCGTCGGGGCCTGGGGCTCCACGGTTGGCTTTGACTCGTGCCCAAGCGGTTTCCAGGTTGAGATCGCTGACAATTTCTTCTATCAAAGAGTTTTCGTAATGGTCGTCGCCCAAGGCTGACTTCTCGATGACCGCCATTGTCGAATCACCCGTCGGGATGTTTTGCGATGCATCGTCTTGCTCTTCTTCAAAGAAGTTGAGTTGGCGATACGTGTCGTTCGGCTTGGTTGAGGTCATCGGTGGTTTGTTCCTTGTCTTGTGACGTTCAGTCCTTCCCGTTGCCATTGGAGATTGGCAGATCGGTACTATGACGTTTGCTGACTGCTCGCAGCACGGAGGTGCGTTACCGCATCCGGGATCGCCTTTCGGGCAAGCCCTACTCACGGGTACGCTTTGAGCCCTCCCCAAATAAGGGACGTTTCAAGGCTGCTTGTGCCTTAGAAACACGTGATCTGTCTCTGCCCAAGTGCCACATCTACCTCCGCTCACTCTTCCGGTTCGATTTCGCTGTCAGCAGCCAGCTCATCTGGAGCCGTCGGCCTCTATGTGGTTTCTGTTCGTCACAAACGCAGGTCTTGGCGATTGAATGTGGTCCGACGGCGTCAAACAGGTCGGCACTTACGCAGACATTCGCAGGCTTCCTCTCCACGGTCTGTCACCTCGCCACAGTTGCCCTCGCCTCGTACTGTTCTTTACGAGCTATCCATTTGGAATCATGACTCCCATAAAGAAAACCGGAACTAAGTACAGGGGACTTTCACCCCACAAGATCACGCCAATCGTTGGGCGTACTGCAGCGAAGGACGCGATCCAAGCGGTTTGGCAATGGAAGAGTCTTTCTTGCGTCCTCGGTGCTGTCCGGCGTTCGCCCAGATGGGAGACTTTCCACGTAATTCATTTACTTCGACACAACGTAGCCCTATGGTTTCTTTACGTCGCACTCGGACATGTTGCGACACGTGCTCACGCTGAATGCTCGACATTTGCCTTCAAGACCGAAAACCGAACAATCCTTGCGCACAACTTTGATTACCCGCAAGAGATTGAAGACGGACTTCTATTCATTAATCATCCCGTGGCAACAAAGCGTGCATGGCGTTCAAATTTCATGCAGGGATGGAGCGCCGACCCAGCTTCCGAGCTAGAGCGTTGGACGTCAAGGTACGGTAGCGTGACGTTTAACTTACCCGGCTTCCAAATGGTTAGCGCGGGAATGAACACCGAAGGTCTCTCCGTAGCAACGATGGAGCTGAAGGAAACGAGGACGCCAAATGTCGCTGGTCGACCCCACATTGAATCGACAGTTTGGCTTCAATTCATTCTCGATACCTGTGCAGACGTCGGAGACGTCTGCCGTCGCAGTCAACGTTTTACCGTGGATGGATTCAGCCATTTCCTTTTCGCTGATGCGACCGGACAAACGGCAATCGTCGAGTGGGTCGACGGTCGAATGGTTATTTCGATTGGAGGAGCAGATTCGTGCGTATTGACTAACTCGACATTTGCTGAATCCAACCAAACCTATGGGACTGTCCAGAACAAACTGCCTGGAATTCCGGCAACAGATCGCTGGAGGCAACTTGAGATTGAGCCAGACGATTGGACTCGTTCTCTGGAACGCTATTGCATCCTGCGGGAAGTCTTGGGAACGCGCTCCCACGAAATCGAAAACCCGGTGGAGTTTGCCTTCGATACACTCAAGAAAGCCAAGTTCCCAGTCCCGGATCGAGAAGGTGAGTTCCGCACACAGTGGAGCGTTGTTTTCGACACCGAAACTAGAGTCATCCATTTTGAAACTCGGCTACACACGCAACGACGCAGAATTGAATTTGATGGCATTGATTTTAGGGTGAATCGATCGCCCGCGATGTATTTCTGTCCAGACGCCCGATCGTGGCGTGATCCACCGCAAGTTCTTTGAATACAACCGCGACACTTCGCGAGAGCACACGTTAAGTTTCACCAATGCGTTTTGCGCTTTTCAGGGGATTGAACCGCCCGCACAAACGGCTAAGTGGGTTGATCGCATATTGAACCATTTTGAGAGTCATTTGGTCGAACTGGGTGAGTGAGAAACAGGACTCGGTCGAACCAAGCCATGAACCCAAGTCGCCGATCGAGCGTTTAATTGCATCAACAACAATCTCAGCTACTGGGTCATGGCGGCCGACTTTGAAGTCCGTGGTTTGACCAGTGGCGACTGGCTGCTTTTCAAAGTTTCTTCTACATTGTCGTGTTGGGCATTTCTTTACGTGGTTTCGGGAGCGAGTTGCGGTCAGCAGATGCGATTCGATGATCGTGGCGAGGTGAGAAAGTCCGGCTGGGAACTATCGACGCCGATACCGTGCCCCATGGCCACTGTGGACCGGTTCCTATCTCGTTCTCTCACAACGTAGTGGCGTGGCGGCGTTTGGGTTTGCCGTAACTGCTTTGGTCTTTATCCTCCTTGTTGGTCTTCGTATTGCGCTCTTTCCCTGGGTTCGCGGAATTCGTGTTGATTGAACGGATTGTTTCTACCAGCTACGCAACTTGCTTGCTCGGTCGCTGTCACCATCGTATGCTCTTACAGGGCTTGCGGGTTGGCCCTGATCGCTACGTCCCTCCACGCTACATTCCTATGCGATGGATAACCAACCGAGTGGCAATCACTGAAGCAGTTCCTATAGGAATCGGAGAGACTCCGATCCGCGCCAGTCGCGTCATGAGTTCCTGTTCCGATTCATCAGACGGACAGAACGGCAACGCGAAATTGAGTGTTGAAAAGAACGCGAGATCCGAGTCTTCGGCGGGCATGGGAGTTGAGAAAACAGTATCCGGCGCATCGTCCGTTTTCGCTCTATCTGCGTACTCACTCAATGCCGTTGCGGTGTATTGATTCTGAATGTCCTTGACGTTCTCAAGATCATCAGGCCCGAGCAATTGCGTGCGATAGATGGCAAATGCAAATTCGGTGTCGCACCGAATGACTTTGCTAATGCCCGCAGGCGTCTCTCCCGTCCAACTTGGACCCGCGATCAAGTATTGCCCAGCGCTGTTGCCGGTCACTCTGGAACCGATGTAATCGAAATTGAATTTGAAGAGGTCTGTCAATTGGATTGAATAGTAACGTCCCTCCTCCATAGCCGGCACACCAAGCACGACGGGCTCATCCCTCAAGTCCATCCACAAGAATGAATAGGGCGTATCGGCGTTAGCTGTTACCACACCGTTTTCAGCAGGAGTAAAGACGTTGGCCTCGTGCTTGAGCGTATTGAGTGGCGCTTTGAATTCGTCGCCCTCGCGATCGATCGCAAAGGCATGCAGCGTCCGATAGCTTTCTACGATCGGGTAACCGTAAATGGTTGCTTCACGAGCAATCGTCTGAGCCTCCACCGGTGTAAGCTCCTGCCCCAGGACGTTGGCCGCATCGGTCAATCCAGTCAGCGCCACACACGACACGATTGCTAGGAAGAGTCGTTGCATTTCAATCACCGAACGATCCATTCTGTTGCCGAAAAAGCTCCCCGCCACTGAATCGGCGTTGTTGCCGACTTTAGGGATCATCGTTTTATCAACTCGGCGGGAGTTCACAGCCGCCGAGCGAGTCAATCAACGACGAATATCAAGGGTCATGCTTCATGCCCCTCATACATCGTTCACGTCTTCTACTTCTCCCTTTTCGGTATGCTGATCGTGACCGTGTTGACCCGACCGGTGAACTCCGAGTCCTCAACATCCTCAAAGACCTTGTCAGCCACTGGCGTTGATTCGTCGATGCCAACATCTGCCGTTTCATCGGCGGAGTAAACCGCTGGCTGGGTTTTGTCGATCCGGCCCTCCGCGACCTTTTCACCATCGACAAAGATCGTCGCCTGGCCTCCTCGTCCGGTACCGCCGCCCTCATAGTCAAAGACCAATTTGATCTCGGCCTTGTCTTTATCGATCGCTTTGCTGGATGCGACGGTATAACTCTTCAAGCCAAACCAGTTGTAGGTGTAGGCAGGCTTGCCCTGATCCATGTACAAAGCCCAGCCGCCGAACTTGCCGCCCTGACAAAGAATGACTCCGCGATCATTTCCCCTCAGGTCAACGTTTGCGACGATCGTCTTGGACGTGTTCTTCTCGTTGATGAACGTGTTCTCCAGGATCCCCGTCATGCCATGGCCAAGGGTCAGGCTGGTTCGATCGCCCATCAGGTCCGGGCGACCAGCGATGGCGGCGTTGAAGCGTTCATAAGCTCTATCATCCAAAGGGTAGACGCTGTTGGCGATGGCCTCCTTCTTGAACAATTCCTTCATCTCTTTCAGTTTTTCAGGATGCTTGTCGGCCAGATTGTTTGTCAGGCTGAAATCTTCCGTGGTGTTGTAGAGATCCCAGACGTCATTCTGCAAAGTGTGGAATGGTGTGTTATTCCATGGGGCGCGATGAACTGCGCGAGCCAGCCAGCCTTGGTGATAGATTGCCCGGTTCGCAAACATCTCAAAGTACTGAGTCGTATGCCGGTCTTTTGCTTTCGCGTCATCCGTCGCATACAGCATGCTGACGCCCGACAGCGGCTTTTGCTTGACACCATTGACCATCGTTGGCTGGGGCAGTTTCGCCGCTTCCAGAACGGTCGCTGCGACGTCGTTGACGTGGTGCCACTGCGCACGAATTTCGCCTTTGGACTCAAATCCTTTTGGCCAGTGCATGACCATGCTATTGCGAGTGCCACCAAAATCGGCGGCCATCTGCTTGGTCCAGGTAAAGGGTGCGTCTGTTGCTACCGCCCATGCAGCCGAAAAGTGCGGGAATGAATTGGGTCCGCCCCAGTCATCGGCGCGGGCCAGCATGCTGTCCACGGTCTCAGCATCAAAGATGCCGTTCAGATGGACGAGCTCGTTGTAAGTTCCTTCCAGGCCACCTTCGCCACTTGAGCCGTTGTCGCCCATGATGTAGATGAACAGCGTATTGTCCAATGCTCCAATGTCGTCGATCGCATCGACCAGTCGCCCAACTTCGTGGTCCGTGTGTTCAGTGAAACCGGCAAACGCTTCCATTTGCAGCGCGAAGAGTTCACGTTCCTTGTCGCTTAGCTTTTCCCAATCCTTGATGTCTTCTGGCATCGGTGCCAGCTTCGTATTTTGCGGTACGATGCCCATCGCCTTCTGGCGAGCAAGCGTCTCTTCGCGATACCTGAGCCAGCCGGAATCAAATTTCCCGTCGTACTTCTTGATCCATTCTCTTGGCGCATGGTGCGGGGCATGCACGGCTCCCGGTGCGTAGTAAATAAAGAAGGGTTTGTCTGGAGTCATCGCCTGCTGAAACTTCATCCAGTTGATGGCTTCATTGGTCATGTCTGCGGTGAAGTGATATTCGGGATCGTCCTTCTTTTCGACTTTCGTGACTCCGTCAAAAATCACGGGGTCCCACTGGTTGGTCTCGCCACCGATGAAGCCATAAAACTTGTCAAAGCCAGAATGCGTCGGCCAGCGGAAATACGGTCCGGAAACCGAGACTTCCCACGTCGGTGTTTCGTGCCACTTTCCAAATGCAGCGGTGCTGTAACCGTTGTGCCGAAGGGTTTCCGCAAAATATTTAGCATCGTTGGAACGCTCGCCCTGATTGCCCGGGAAGCCAGTGGCGATTTCCATCACGCAGCCAACGTTGACCTCGTGATGATTCCGACCGGAAAGCAACGAGGCTCGCGTGGGCGAACAGAGAGCCGTCGTGTGGAAGTGGTTGAACCGCAATCCGCCTTTGGCCAAACGATCAAATGTGGGGGTTTCAATGGCTCCACCGAAAGTACTTGTCGCACCAAAACCAATGTCATCAATCAAAACGATGACGACGTTGGGAGCGCCTTCGGGTGGTTTGATTTGAAACATCGGAGGCTTGGTGGCGTCCCTCGCGTCAAAGACCTCAATGGGTGCATATTTAGGTGGTTGAATCGGCAGAACAGTTCGATCCATCTTGTAGGCCGTTGACGTGTCATCTTGTGCCATTGCAGACTGGATGTTGTAAGCCAGCAAAAACACGGCAACTGACAGAACGGGTGTGAAGAGTTGTTGTTTCATCTTTTTGTCCTCAGTGAAGAATAGGGTCCCGGGTTGAAGTGGCCTGGCTTCCAGCCGCAGGAGATTGAATTTGAATACTGGGGCTAGAAGCCCCAGCCACGATTACTCCACCACTTCCGGATCGCTGGGCTTCCAAGTCTTGTCGTAGAAGGGTCCCAGAGGACCGTAGAGGCGAAAGATGGTGTGCCACCCTTTGCCAGGCACAGATTGAATCCAGTTGTTCTCCAATCCTTCCGGAGGCTTCGGGCTGAAGTAGATGTCGTAGGAACCGTCAGCGTTTTTCTTCAATCCTTCCTGGTTGTTGTCCAGACCAGGGAACTGCTGGTCGGTCTGCAACATCGATCGAGTTTGAGTGTCGTAAATCGTGAACGACCAGAAGTCTTTCGCTGGCACGTTGGGCGGCAAATGAATCTTGTACGTCTTACTGCCATCCAAGGCGTTGCCGTTTTTGTCCAGGTACGCGATCAGGTACTGAGAACCCTTGCCGACATTCTTGATTGACATCGCCGGCGTGATACCGGTCGCGTAGAAATGCATATAAATCCGCGAGTCAATCAGGCGAACACCGTCAAGCAAAAAGTCATAACGGCCCTGGATGAAAGGGTTCGTCCAAACTCGCTCTCCGGGATACACGTACAGTCGCGAGTCTCGCGGACGCGCCGTTAACGCTCGGGCAGTCACAGCCGCAACATTCGCGGCATCGGTGAGAATCTTTTTCATCCGTGGATCAGGATCGAAAGCGTTCCCGTGCTCAATCCCAATCGTTGCCAGCCAACCGAGGATCTCGGGATCCAATGCATCAACCGGCTCACGCTGTATCACTTCATTGAGCTCTTCCCAGTACCCGTAGTCCATGCGGTGAATCGTGTTGTGGAATTTGCCAGAGACATTCAGGAAATTCATCGCGGGCGGATCATCTTTTTGAGAAAGCGGATAGACTCGAAACCGATTCTTCGTCGCATCCACTGCCGACTTGGTGGAACCGTCAACCTGAAAGCCCCGCCACAACACCCAGTTGCCATGCGTTTCCGAGCGAGCGACGTGGTAACCCTCCGGTACTTCGCCCTTGTACCCGGGCGGCAGGATCAGGAATTTTCCGCCCTTCCCCTTGTCGGGGCCGGCGTTTCCAAAGTCTGCCACGTATTTGAACCACGCATCGTCAATCAATCCCAACACGTTGGGAGGCGTCTCCAACACCATCGGCTCATCGCCCAATTCCAACCACATCGCCATATAGACAGAGACAGTGTTCGGGGTCAGCCAGAGTGCCTTGGAATCCATCAGATCTTCAAACAGCAAAGCGGTGCGATTCGCCGGGCCGAAAGAAAGCAACCCTTTCCGCATCCCGTTCATTGAGGAGATTTGGATGGTCGACAGATAGGCCTGCGTCGCGCGTTGAAAATCGAGGTTATCAAATACCCGCTGGGTCGTCTCTGCATCAGGAACACCGTCCACCGAACGCAGCGTTCCCACGGGCGTTTCGAGCTTGTCCGGCGTGGCGATTCCTGGCGGAATCCTTGTGGTCATCTTCATTTGGGGAGGCTGGGCCTGACAAACGTTGTCAGCGATTAACAGCCCAATGACAAACGACGTTGTGACTCGAAGATTCATGGCTTGACCTTTCATTCGGGTGCGGTTGCTATGCTTTTCTTGCGGTTGACTTGTTGCGGTCTCTGGAGCGTGAAGCAGCAGAACCGCTCCGTATCAGTTCTGGGTACAGTGTGGATGTCCATATCCGCACGATCGCCTCGCGGACTGGTTGCTGTTGGGATCTCGGCCGACGCCCAAAGTGGTGAATAAGCAGCGACGCATCCATGCGATTCAGGCGATTGCTACAGGCCGGGCATCAAACGGTTCGATCATACCAATTGCCTGATGCTCCTCGATTCGATCGGTGACGGCATCGTCAAAGGCTGTGAGGAAATCCATCCACGATTTTTCCAACCGCTCATCCATTGGTGCGGCATCTGCCACGGCCTGCAGGATGGAGCCCTGCCGGTAGCAGAGCTGCACCAAACCGGCCATCGTCTGTTCGAGAAGTGGTGTTGGATCATCATCACCCTGAAACCAGGGTGCGGCGACGTGAAAAATGTCCTCTTCCAGTCCTTGCATCAGCGTCTCCATCAAATCGTGGAGATCCCCGAAGTACTGATAGAATGCCGATCGGCTCGTTCCGGCCAGCGACATCAAATGCGCCACCGTCAGATCGCGAAACGGATGGGTCGACAGGAATTTAACCGCCGCATTGAGAATCGACTGCCGAGTCCGTTCCGACTTTCGCAGCACAGAACGATCCTGTGGGTCGTTGCGACGACGGATGGTTAATGACTTTGTTTCTGACATACCGTCATATTCTACAGTCTGCGCATCAGAAATCTACGGGCCCGGCTCGCCGCCAAAACCGAGGAATTACATTCCCTTCTTTGTCATTGATCGGGTCAGGCCATCAGCTCATCGTGCCCAACGTCCTCGCGAGTGCCGTCGTTGGGGATTGGGATGATACTTGTTTCGCGTTCAGTGGCGTGTAGGGCGCACGATGCTTGATGAAATTTGGATGGATACACCTCGGCTCTTTCGCTTCGTGCGTTCGGTCAACGCGACCGACGCGAGTTCTGCGGTCTTCTTCGTGAAGGCGGTTGCATCGACCGAACAGAGTTCGGTCGGGGTGAAACACGCGTCGGTGTCGTCAGAATTCCTGCACCGACGCGCCGAAATGGCCCTCACCCAAAGTGTTCCGGCTTCATCGACCGGAGCAGCAAACCCTTATTCACGAATCGATTCACGCAGCGCAGAAACTCTGATTTTCAAGTACGGCAGCATCGTCGGGACGCGTTCACGCTATGTACTCCGGTTCGCCAGGTACCGTGCACATTCAACAATCGGTATTTTGAAGATACCGCTGTAGGGAATTGCGTCGCACTGCTCTCCGAAGGAGTTCTTCAAGAAAGCCTTTCCTTTGCCTTCCCTCGCACTCAACGCCCAATCGATGCTCAGAACCGCACCGATATTTTTGAGCGAACGGGAGAGCACAGGAAGCGGCTTCCTATGGATGTGGTTGGTTAACCATCGTGAGCAATTGACAGGGACAGAGTATGGACAGCATCAAGCTGGGAAGCCCTCCGATGTCTCCATGCGCTTGGGGTAAGAATGCATGTGGCGGGCGAGGTGAATTTTCTTGCCGCAGGATGGCTCTGTCCCGGATCCAGCTGGGCGAGCCCCCCTCACCGGATTCTATTTAATGCATCCGAACCGCATTCGATGTACCGAACCGGCGTTTCTGGTCAACAATCTCGATTCACTCCGACACGGCCGACGCCGGCATTAAAAATGAATCGCTGTTTCCATCGGAATGGGTACAGCAGGTTTTCCCCTGACGTGCTCAACCGCGTTTCTTATATCTGCGTTAAGCCAAGGTGTCGTGGATGACGTTTCCGTGGACTTCGGTTACTCGGCGTACCGCGATGGTTTTTAAGATGCTGCGGTTGTTTTCGTACGAGAGCGCCGCCTGTTCGCAGCAAATCCGTTACCACCAATGTTCGCCTTGGACGCCAAAAGACGCGCCATTGGTTTCGTCAATGTATGTCGGGCCGCCGACTAGACCACGGAATTCGTCTCCCCACCAGGCAAAGCTGACGAAGGCTCGCAATTCCGGACGCGAGAAGAAGTTGGTGTCGGCTCTCAGCATGGGGCTGAACGTTAGCTTCTGCACCGTTCCTTCCACTTGCAACGGACCACTCTCGACAAAGTCAACGCCGTACTCAACAGCAACGGCGGCATGTTGAGTCAGGTGGACAATCGGACGCAAGCCACCCGACACCCATTCGGTTTTGGGGTCGGTTTGATCCGGCGCAGTGGTGCGCCGGTAGATTCCGATCGCTTGCATCGTAAACCAGTCACATAGATGCACGGTCACGGTGTTGGTGAACAGCAGTTGTGAGTCGAGATTGAAATCGGTGAACGGCATGTTGACTGACGACGAGAAGTTAGCCGACGAGTCGCGACCCCACTGGACGGAAGACTTTGCGAATCCGCCAAGAAGTTCTTCTGTAACATGGATCGCACCGACGGCGTACCCACGTTTGACATTCTCTGTATTGCTGTTGTCCGTTGCCGTGCCGCCCGATTCGTAGGAACCGGCGCCCCACAGCAGCATATTGCCGGTCGGAACAGGGATGTCGTAGATTCGGACGTCAACGTTGTGGTCGGCGATACGTCCTTGGTCGGTGACTGGGAACTCGAGAGCGCCACCGAGGTAGGCGACCGCCAACTTGGCGCCGTGGAAAGGGATATCTTGAATTCCGCCCCCGTAGCCACTCATGTCGAGGAAGAAGTAGTCGATGATGTGGATGTCGTGACGATCGTAGTAGCGATTTCCGGCCCAGAACTTCCATTCAGGAACCATCGGCAATCGCCACATCTCGAGGTATGCCTGTCTCAGCAAGAAGTTGTCGGACGGATCGAACGTCGAGTTTTGAAGCGTTTGCATCGCCAGCATCAGCTCGCCCCGCACCATCACGCCGCTTTCAAGTTCGCGAGATCGCTCGAGCGCTAGCTCGGCATAGGTATCGTTTTCGTTACCCAGGCGGTATTTGGTTGGGGCGTCGGGTGCCTGAAACACTTCTTGGTCGCTGCCTCTGCCGCTGCTTCCGAAGCCACTCCGTGCATACCCGTGGAATGTGAACAGGTTTTGCAGGACTTGTCGGTCGCGGATTTCGGATAGTAACGCCTGCTCGGTGCTCTCAGGCAGCGCAGTATAGCCCGGCACTCGCAGCTCCAGTTGCCGACGAAATGCCTCAGTTTGGGCATCGATGTTGCTCTCGGTTCGTCTCTGAGTTGAGAAGTTGGATTGATCCGCCTCGATCCGTGCGATGCGCGTCTCGTAGTCCTCACGCATTCGGTCGAGCTCCAACCGAAAATCGGCGGCGGAGTCCTCTTGCGCGGAGCCGGTGGTCGCGAGCGTGATCGCCAGAACGAGACACATCCAGCGGGGCGACGGGATGATAGCAGCCGATTGTTGCAGACCGGCAGCGAGGCCACGCCAGCTGGGAAGCCAATCGCGAAGCGCGCAAGATGGGGCTCGTCGGTCGAGAGGTGCGTGCAAGGTCGTGATCTCGGGTATAGCCGCCTCGTGTGGCTAGCTACTCGAAAGTTGGGAAAATCCCGTCTACCGCGAAGTACATTCGGTACGCAATTCGGACCAGAAAGGTCAAGATCACCAATCGTCGCAGCAGCCCACGATGGTTAGCTAGCATTCCTGTCGCGGTGCCACCCACCAAATCCGTCTCTGATTGGCGGAGAAGGTTATCAATTGGCTCGATGAGCGGCCCCTCGATTGATGGGTGGCACTAATCTCTGTCATCGACCGACGCGAGTCCGCGGGATTGCTTCGATGCACACTTCCCGAAATCGAGGACTACCCGACAAAAAACGGCTCATCCGACAGAAGCGCGCGGAACCCAGACTCGAGGTTTTTTTGGAGGTATGGCTCCGGTGTCCAATGATGTCTTAGAAAAGAGTCCCCGACGGACGGTCGTCCGCCGGGAACCGGTAGCACCCTTGGCGCACCATCGACCGGGATATCCCTTGTCAAGTTGCACCTCTGCAGAGCTCGACTCCGTTTCTCCCGGAAACTGCACGATAACCAGTGAAAATAGCTCCTGCCAGCAATGATGGGACACCGGAGAGATGCCTCGAAAACCTCCTGCGCACGCTTCCGCCGGATGAGCCAAAAAAACTGCGCTGAATCTGCTAACTTACAGCGCTGATCACACTGAAGCGGCGAAGCGGATTGCTTCAAGAGCTTTTCGCAAATGGGGTCAACGGTTCATGTTCGACGACGTGTTGACAATGGTTGCATCTTGCGACGTGTTCGTCTGTTCTTCCAAATACCGCATCACGGTGTTGGTCATGTTAATTGTGCTGTCGTGATAGACGACGTTCCTCATGACACCACGGAAGACGGAATCGTTTTGCTCCAAATCCATTTCTTCGCTGCTAAAATTTAGCACGAGCTGGATGTTATTATCGGTCGCGACGGCCCGCAACGCGGCAGCAATTTGATGATAACTGTCGTAATAGATTCTGGCCTCGGCTTCACTCAGCTCTCTATGTTTGTGAACCCGGGGCAACCGCAATTGTGATTCTAAATTC
>NZ_SJPV01000017.1:122524-141320 GCF_007860135.1 Novipirellula artificiosorum | reverse complement strand
GTCCCGTCCGACTGGATCCCCTTGCGGCGACAAAGCTCAACGCACGATCTATCCGAAAGTCAGGCGGCAAGCTCAACTAGCAAGTTGAGCTTTTTTAACGCCTGACCATCGGATAGATCGCATTTCGTTCCGGGAGGCATTCTGTGGCGTACGCCATCGACGGTCAGGTCCGACATGCCGGTTTCCTGCAAGCAGATTTCGATCCCTTCATTCCGATGCTCCTCCATCCCCCAGTCCTGCTCATCGGCCACATCGAAGAAACCCATGCTTGCGATTCCAGGCAGCATGTCCCCTGGGATCAGGGTCCCCGGATAATGCCCGTGCGACAAACCGTGGAAGCCCACCTTGTTCGCCTCAATCGCTGAGCGTTGGGGCAGACACCGGTCGACCGAGAATCGATCTCCGCCGCTCCTGTAAATCAGATCGGACATTGGGACTCCCAATCATCGTTGCAATATTTACCGACAGCATAAATCACAAGCACGTGATACTCCCACCGGGTAAACTAATCATCGAAATGCAACCTCACAATCTACCAGCAGTGCGAAGATCACCGGCAACATGACGATGCGGCTCTCCGACAAAGTTATTCTGCTTACTGGCGGCTCCACCGGGATCGGTCGGGAATGTGCGACGGCCTACGCTCAAGAAGGTGCCAGGCTTGCGATCCTGGCCCGGCACGGTGAGGCAGCTGCGGAGGCGGCTGCGGAGCTCGGCGCGGGACACTGCGGCTTGAGCTGCGATGTTTCCAAAGGCGACCAAGTCAAGGCCGCCGTTGCGCACGTCATCGACCATTTCGGTCGGCTCGACGCGATCCACAACAACGCCGGGATCGCCGAGCCTGCCAAGCCGCTCCACGAAACCAGCGAGAGCGAGTGGGATGCGGTGGTGGACGTCAACCTCAAGAGTGTCTTTCACACCACGCGGTACGGTTTTGCTGCGCTCAAAAAGTCGAAGGGCTGCATCCTCAACACCTCCAGCCTGGTGGGCGTGATCGGGCAGCAGAATCATGCTGCCTACACCGCAAGCAAGGGCGGCATGAATACGCTGACGAAATCGATGGCGCTGGACTATGCGCCTTATCAAATCCGGGTGAACGCGGTGTGCCCGGCGGGAACGTGGACTCCGATGCTGCACAAATGGGCCGCCGCTCAACCGGATCCGACCGGAATCGAAGACTACCTCGATAACATCCATGCCCTTGGCTACTGTCCTGAAGGCGACGTCATCGCCGATGCCTCGGTGTTCCTGCTGTCCGACGAAGCTCGTTTCATCACCGGTCACATCATGCACGTCAGCGGAGGCGCCGAACTCGGCTACCGCGTCGCGTCGCGTCCAACTGCGCGGGAGGATCAATCGCCCCGCCCATGATCTCGCGCATCACCACCCGCGACGCCCGTTTCGATATCGGCACCGAAGCCGGATCGGACGCCATCCACCGGAACCCACGCTACTCGTACGCCGTCACGCAGCTCGATGATGATTGCGGCATCCGCGGTACTGGCCTCGCCTTCACGCTCGGAGAGGGTAACGACCTCGTCTGTCAGGGTGCAGCGTTCCTGGCCCGCCGCCTGCAGGGCCGCGACATCGAAGAGGTCATGGCTGGTTTCGGAAGCTTTCAACGTGAACTCTCCAACGAACAGCAGTTTCGCTGGCTCGGTCCCCATAAGGGCGTCGCCCACCTCGCGCTCGCTTCGGTGACCAATGCGTGCTGGGATCTATGGGCCAAGCGCCGGGACGTTCCGCTTTGGCAACTCCTCCTCGATCTCTCACCCGAAGCGATCGTCGCCGCCATCGACTTCTCCTACCTCGAAGACGAGCTGAGCCCCGATGAGGCCCTCGCGCTGATCCGGGAACATCAGCCCACGCGTGGCGATCGCGATGCCATCCTCGACCGCGGCTACCCCGGCTACGACACCTCGATCGGATGGTTCAATTACTCCGATGAACAGCTCAGGCGAAACGTGCAAAAATCAGTCGACGCCGGATTCACGGCGATGAAGCTCAAGGTCGGCTCGCCCGACATGGAGAGCGACCTCCGACGCACGGCGATTGTCCGTGATTGCGCCGGCGGCGATGCCACGCTCATGGTGGACTGCAACCAACAATGGTCAATGCCCCGCGCCATCGAGTTCGGTGAGCGTTCGCGAGACTTCAACCTCCTCTGGATCGAGGAGCCGACTCATCCTGACGATGTCCTCGGCCACGCCTCCCTTGCCAAGGCGTATGCTCCGCACACGAAGGTGGCTGCGGGCGAACACGTTCCCAACCGGATCCTCTTCAAGAACTACCTGCAGCTAGGGGCTCTCGGGTTCTGTCAGGTGGACGCCGTCCGCGTCGCCGGGGTCAGCGAGTTTCTCGCCGTCTCGTTGATGGCTCGCAAACGCGGCATTCCCGTCGTTCCTCACGTGGGCGATATGGGTCAGATCCACCAGCACCTGGTGCTCTTTAACCACATCGCCCTCGGACATGAGGCGCTTCTGCTCGAGCACATCCCACACCTCAGCGAGCACTTCCTGCATCCTTGCCGTGTCGATGACGGTGTTTATCAAATCCCACAGGAGCCTGGCATGGGCGCGGATCTGATCTGACACACCAACCATATCCTCTACATCAACTGGCTATCAACATGCTCCGACTGTACATCCTTTTTATACTTGCCTGCCTTTCGACCAGCAGCCTCCACGCGCACCACCAGCTCTGGTACCGCCAGCCCGCTAGCGACTGGAACGAGGCGCTGCCGGTGGGCAACGGTCGCATGGGAGCCATGGTATTTGGAGACCCTGATCGGGAACGCATCCAGCTCAACGAAGACTCCATGTGGGCAGGCGAACTCAAGGACGTCAAATCGTCGATCGGCACGCCAGCTGATCTGTCCGAGGTGCGCAGGCTGATCGACGAGGGCAAATTTCAAGAGGCTGACCAGGAACTGATCAAGCGTTTTTCGCGCGGTCGAGTCACCCGTTCTCACCAGACTCTCGGCGAACTTTATTTCGACTGGAAGAACGACGGAAGACCGCATCACGATTACCGTCGCCAGCTCGATCTGAAAGCAGGCGTTGCCACCACCACTTGGCATCGCGGGGCGACCACCTTCACGCAGGAGGTCTTTTGCTCAAACCCAGACGAAGCCCTGTTCATCAAGCTCACCGCCGAGGGGACGGAGAAACTCAATTTTGACATCCAACTGGATCGGCCGCTGGATCAGGGTGTTGTGACTCATGAGGTGAGGGCTTACGAAGCGGACGACGCCAAGTCTCTCATCATGTCGGGTCAAGTCACGCAGGAAAATGCCAAGCTACAGGACAAGCCAGTGAAGGGAATGAAGGGCGTGCGCTTTGCCGCTCAACTCGATGCTGTTGCAGTTGGCGGCGTGATCCGGATCGCCAATGATGGATTGCGGGTTAGAGAAGCCGAGGCGGTCTACCTTCAACTGATGGCGCGGACGGACTTTGGCGGCAGCAAGATCGATCTCACCGCCGATGGCAGTCAATCGTTGGCAGAGAACTTTGACACCCTCCGCGTTCGCCATACCGAGGATCACAGAAAGCTTTACGATCGTTGCCGGCTCGATCTGGAGTGTCCACCTGAACTCGCGGAACTCTCCACGGACGAACGTCTCGCCCGCTTGCGCGAAGAGAACAGCGACCCCGGTCTGGAAGCTCTTCTGTTCCATTATGGACGTTACCTCCTGATCGCCTGCTCCCGCGCCAACGGCAACCCGGCCAACTTGCAAGGTCTTTGGAATCCAAGCATGGAGGCCCCCTGGAACAGTGACTATCACCTGAACATCAATCTGCAGATGAACTATTGGCCCGCGGATGTGACCAATCTTAGCGAGACCCATCGACCCGTCTTCGGTTGGATGCAGCATCTTGCAAGAAATGGCGCAGTCACGGCGAGGGAACAATACGGCATGCGTGGTTGGATGGCACACCACGCCACTGACCTTCGTGCGCAGACCGTGATGAAGTCCTTTCGAGCCTATGGGGGCGGTTGGATTCACGGGGGCGGCTGGATGTGCCAGCATGTCTGGACGCACTACGACTACACACGCGATAAGACATTCCTCCAGGAGATCGGCTACCCGCTGCTCTCCGGCCAGGCTCGGTTCTATCTGGACTGGCTGGTCGAGAAAGATGGCAAGCTGATCTCCTATCCGGAGACGTCACCCGAGAACAGCTTCCTCACCAAAGATGGCAAGCGCGCGGCCACTTGCGTTAAAGCCGCGATGGGTCAGCAGATCATCGCCGAAGTGTTCACCAACACTCTCGCTGCCGCCAGGGAACTTGGTATCGAAGACTCCTTCATCGCGGAGATCGAAGTCGCGCAGCCGAAGCTCGACAGTGGTCAACACATCGGCCCGGATGGACGGTTGTTGGAATGGGACCGGCCGCGCGACGAAGCCGATCCGGGGCATCGACATCTCAGCCACCTCTACGGTTTTCATCCGGGCATCAGCATCACCCAAGAGAAAACTCCCGAGTTGCTTATTGCGGCCAAAAAATCGATTGACTTCCGCGAAAAGCATGGCTCCGTGGGCGTTGGCTGGTCGCGTGCTTGGGCCGTGAACATTTACGCTCGCCTGCGCGATGGCGACACGGCCGAGCATCACCTCCAGGAAATCCTGCGTACTCAAACCCTCACCAATGGCTTCAACTCGGTCTTCGGTACAAATCGACCCCTTTTCCAGATCGAAGCTAACTTCGGCGCCACCGCCGGAGTGGCCGAGATGTTAGTCCAGTCCCACGACGGTTTGATCCATCTGCTTCCCGCTCTGCCCGAAGCATGGCCCGATGGCTGCGTCACCGGGCTCCGGGCCCGCGGCGGTCACACCATCGACATTCAGTGGAAAGATGGAAACCTCACCAGTGCCACGATCACCAAAGGCGCCGGCGCGCTGCTTCCCATCTTCGTTCAGGGCAAGCGAGTCCACGAAGACCCCCGCATTGTCATTAAGTAGATGCAAGTCAGCACCACGATTCCCTCCATTACTTTCGTCGTTGCGAACGCCGCGTCTGGCCAGGTCAGCGAAGGTTCCGTAGGCGACATCGGCGGTATGGCTCCCCTCGATACCATCATCATCGTCGTCTACTTGCTCGGAGTGGTTGGCCTCGGGCTCTACGCCGGCCACTTGATGAAGAAAAGGTCGTCTTCCGGAGAGAGCCGCGATTACTTCCTTGCGGGCGGCACCTTGAGATGGCCCATGATCGGCTTGGCCCTCTTCGCCACCAACATCTCCTGTGTCCACCTCGTCTCTCTCGCCCAATCCGGATTCGACACCGGATTACTGAACGGCAATTTCGAATGGATGGCCGCCTTCACTCTGATTCTGCTCTCGCTCTTCTTCGCACCCTTCTACATCAAATCACGAGTCGCAACGCTGCCGGACTTCCTCGAAAAGCGCTACAACCGCCGCTGCCGGGACATGCTGGCGGTTCTCTCGCTCGTCTCCGCCGTCGTCATCCACATCGGGTTCTCATTCCTGACGGGCGGCATCGTCATCCGTGATATCTTTGGCGTGGACCTTTATGTCTCGATCATTGTCATCGCGTCGCTCACCGCCCTCTACACCATCGTTGGTGGCCTGCTTGCCGTCGTCCTGACCGAGGCCATCCAAACCATCGTCCTGATTGCCGGCGCTGCCATCATCACCTGGATCGCCTACGATATAATGGGCGGGTGGGAGGCCATGGTCGCCTCGCTGGAGAGTTCCGGGAACACGGACAAGCTCTCCATGTTGCGACCCCATGGCGATCCCAGCGGCATGCCGTGGTACGCCATCCTGCTCGGCTACCCGGTGTTGGGTGTCTGGTATTGGTGCGCCGACCAGACCATTGTGCAGCGGGTGCTCGGAGCGAAGGATGAGAACCACGCGCGAGTCGGCCCGCTCTTCGCCGGCTTCATCAAAGTCATTCCCGTGTTCATTTTTGTCCTGCCCGGTCTGCTCGCTTTCACTCTCGCCTCGACCGGCAAACTGGATCTCAGCCCGCTGACCGACAGCAACGGCGTGGTGGACTCCAAGGGAATCTACACCGCCATGATCACCCAACTCCTACCCGTCGGAGTCAAGGGCATCGTCATCGCGGCGCTCCTTGCGGCGCTGATGTCCACTGTTTCGGGCGCCCTGAACTCCATCTCCACCTTGACCGCCTTCGACCTCTTCAAACGCTTCCGTCCCACCACTTCGGATCATCAACTGGTTCTCGTCGGTCGGATAGCTGCGGCGGTCGCCTTGGTCGTAGCGATTTTGCTCGTACCGGTTCTGGTCAAGGCTCCCAGTATCTTCAATGCGTTGAACAACATCATCGCCCACATCGCCGCCCCGGTGACCTGCGTGTTCACTCTGGGAGTGTTCTGGAAACGCGCCAACGCCTTTTCCGCTCAGTGGACCATGGTGATTGGGGCGGTTACCGGAGTCGCGATTTACACCATCAACGTGCTGGAGATAGATACGCCCTTCGCGGACATCCCCTTCATGATGATGGCCTTTTACCTGTTCGTGTACTGCGTCATCGTCCAGGTCGTGTTGACTTTGTTCAGCGGCAAACCCGTACCGGCGGACAGCCAAGCCCTGTGCTGGAACTCTCCCCTCCAGCCGCTGCGCGCCCCCGGCTGGCCCGGTCTGGGTAACTATAAGTTTCTGTCCCTCGCCCTGGGCGCCATCATGGCCGTCCTCTACTGGATCTTCCGTTAAACCAAGCCAGGCATACTAGGAAATACCTTCATGAAATACATCATCTTTCTGACATGGCTGTCGCTCACGGCAGGTCTGCCAGCCGCAGATCCCGTTCGTCCCAACGTGATCGTGATCCTCGCGGACGACATGGGCATCGATTCGGTCTCTGCTCTGAACGAGAAGCTGGGGATGGAAACACCCGCGATTGATCAATTGGTGCGAGAAGGAATGTCGTTCACCGATGCGCACTCGACGTCCGCCGTGTGCACGCCCACGCGATACAGCGTCTTGACCGGCCGTTACAACTGGCGCTCTCGACTCAAACGCGGAATCGTGGGGAAGTGGGAACGGCCACTCATCGAAGATCGGCGACTCACCTTGCCCGAGATGTTCCGCGAGCACGAATATGACACCGCCTGCATCGGAAAATGGCATCTTGGCTGGCAGTGGCCAAAGCAAGGCGGCGGAGCAACCGAGAAGCTCGACCAGATCGACTTTACCGCACCCGTGAAGGGAGGTCCGAACGATCACGGCTTTGACAGCTACTTCGGTGACGACGTACCCAATTGGCCCCCCTATGCCTGGCGAGAGAACGACCGCGTTCTGGGTGACATCACGACCCAAATGAAAGCGGGGGCGATGGTCGGTGTTTCCGCCGGTCCCTCCGTCGCGGAATGGGACTTTCGCGCCGTCCTGGCCGAATACTCGAGTCGATGGTCGCAGTACATTCGCGACCACGCCGGGCGTGCGCGTCCGTTCTTTCTTTACGCCCCCATGCCTTCACCTCACACGCCCATCGCGCCCCACGAGAGCTTCCGCGGAACATCGAAGATCAGCGAGTACGCCGACTTCCTTCTTCAGACAGACAACGCCGTCGGTGAAATGTTGCGTGCGCTGAAGGAGACGGAACAGGCCGACAACACACTCGTGATCTTCACCTGCGACAATGGAACGTCGCCGAAGTGTAACTTTGCCGAACTCGACGCCGCTGGCGTCCATCTGACTGCGAATTGGCGAGGATGGAAGGCGGATGCGTATGAGGGTGGGCATCGCGTTCCCTTTGTCGTCCGTTGGCCTGGCCAGATTGAGCCTGGCTCCCACAGCGAAGAGATCGTCACTTTGGCGGATATCATGGCGACCTGCGCGGACGTCCTCAGACACGAATTGCCAGCCGATGCCGCGGAAGACAGCGTTAGCCTGCTTCCCGTATTGCAGGGCAAGCGGGTTTCCGAACCGCTGCATGATCTTGTCATCCATCACTCCGTCTCAGGGCACTTTGCAATACGCAAAGGCCAATGGAAGCTGCTTCTTTGTCGTGGCTCAGGCGGTTGGAGTCCACCGCGCGAGCCTGAGGCCGCCAAGCAGGGACTCCCGTCCGTCCAACTCTTTAACCTGCACGATGACCCGAAGGAGTCTGTCAATCTTCAGGCGGATCACCCCGACATCGTGCAGCAACTGACGGCGGACCTTCGACAGGTCATCGAAGAAGGGCGTTCGACTCCGGGGCCGAAACAGCCCAACCACGCGGGCGCCCAATGGTGGCAAGGTCTTCCATGGGAGAGGGACATCTAGCGCCGCGCGAATGAAATCCGAAGCCCAAAAACCACAGATGAACATGACCGATTCAGACCACCACTTGTCGATGGCTCCCCTCATGGGACTTTGTCTCTTGGCAGTGTTTCCATGCGGATCTCTCAATGCCGCCCCACAGGAGAAGCCCAATGTGATTCTGATCATCACGGATGATCAAGGCTATGGTGACATCGGTGCTCATGGAAATCCATTGATCCGGACACCGAACATGGACCAACTGCATGCGGAGTCCGTTCGTTTTACCAACTTTCATGTCGATCCCACTTGCTCGCCGACCCGCGGCGCACTCATGTCAGGGAAGTACTCCCACCGCGCCAAGGTGTGGCACACCATCGCGGGAGGGAACCACTTGCGAGCAAACGAAATGACGATGGCCGATGTGTTCAAAGCATCCGGGTACCGCACCGGAATGTTCGGCAAGTGGCACCTGGGATCGAATTACCCTTACCGGCCCATCGACCGCGGGTTTGATGAATGGTTGGGGCAGGGAGACGGGGGAACTGGCACGACCGACGACTACTTCGCCAACGACCGGGTAAACGATCATTACCTGCACAATGGAGAATTTGAATTTCGACCCGGTTACGCTCCCGACGTCTTCTGTGATGCGGCGATCGATTACATCCGGGATCAAGACCACGACGGGCAGCCGTTCTTTGTCTATCTGAGCACTTACGTTCCCCACTCCCCGCATACGCTTGCGGATCGGGGATGGGCGGACAAGTACATGCCCACGGTCGATCCCAAAGTGGCCTATTTCTTCGCGGCCATCGAACGCGTCGATCAAAGCCTTGGCCGGCTGCGAAAGGCATTGCAGGAAGAGGGACTGGCCGAGAACACCACCCTGATCTTCATGACGGACAACGGCGGGACCGCGGGCGTTCCATTCTTCAACGCAGGGATGAAGGGCAAGAAGGGCAGTCCTTATGAGGGCGGGCACCGGACGCCGTTTTTTGTGCATTGGAAGAAGGGGAAGCTTCGCCACGGCCGGGATGTCGCCGATTTGACCGCTCACTTCGATGTCCTCCCGACGCTGATCGATCTGCTCGACTTGAAACTGCCCGCGCAAGCTGACTTCGATGGACGCAGTTTCAAAAACCAACTTTATCAACCGGAGAAGCGGTTGCCTGAACGAACGCTCTGCGTCGAGGTCCAACGGACCTTTGAGCCACAAAAGTGGCGTGGAGCGACGGCTATGACCAAGCGGTGGCGCCTGGTCAATGGAACCGAGCTGTATGACATCCAGGCTGACCCCGGCCAGAACCGCAATGTCTTTTCGGCTCATCCGAAGGTCGCCGCAAAGCTGAATCGAGATTTCGATACCTACTGGCAACATGTCTCTCCCGGCGACCGTGATCGAGTTGTTTTTGTCGTCGGTCACGAACGGGATCCCGAGACCTACCTGCAGTCCATGGACTGGTATGCGGAGACAGTGCCATGGAACCATGCCGCAACCTCAAGCGGCGCGTCTCTTTCGGGATCATGGCACATCGAGGCGGCGAAGGCGGGAACCTACCGTTTCGAGATCAGACGCTGGCCGAAGGAAGTTAACGCGCCCATCACCGGCATTCCAGAAATCTCGAAGTCCATTGACGCCTGGGATTCTTTAGGAGGGAAAGCGACCCTTCTTTACAGTCGAAACAATCCCGTCCCTTTCAAGGCCATGCCGGTGGCCGCAGTGAGACTGCAGGTCGGCGACAAGCAATGGGTGCAGCCGGCGCATGAACAGGAATCCCATATCACTATCGATATCCCGCTAAACGAAAAAGAATACGAAGTCACCGCCGAACTACTCGACAGCGATCATGAGGTTCTGGCGGGCGCCTACTACATCTATTGCCGCAGGCTGGATCGATGAACCGTCCAACACGGCTGACCGAGCCCCGTGCTCACTGCCATCTTCTCGCTCTCGATTCGGAATCATAACCGCTCTCCACTGATCTTCCGTTACTCCGACGAAAAGTCAAAAAACAATGAAACGATTTCTACTCACGCTACTCGCATCAGTCATCGGGTGCCTTCCACTACTCGCCCAAGACCAAGAACCGCCTTCCGTGTCCGTCGCCCCTCCAGAAGCGATTGCCAACTGGCAGGACATGCGGTTCGGTATGTTCGTCCATTGGGGCCCGGTGAGTCTCAAAGGCACGGAGATCGGCTGGTCGCGTGGACGGGAGGTGCCGATCGAAGAATACGACGCACTTTACAAGCAATTCAATCCGGTCAACTTTGATGCGGCCGAGTGGGCGCGAGTTGCCAAAGCCGCCGGAATGAAATACCTCGTGCTCACCACCAAGCATCACGATGGCTTTTGTCTATGGGACAGCGCGGCCACCGAATACGACATCATGTCCACGCCTTTTGGGCGGGACGTGGTGAAGGAACTCAGCGAAGCCTGCCGCAAGGAAGGGATCGCATTCGGAACCTACTACTCCTCCTGTGATTGGTACCATCCCGCGTTTCCCCTTGGCAGTCCCGGAGGCAGGATGGAGAAGCCCAACCCGGATCTCGAAGCGTACGGTGCCTACCTACAGCAGCAGACCACCGAACTGGTGACCAAGTATGGTCCCCTGCTGACGATCTGGTTCGACGTGCCGCAATCATATGGCGCCGATCTGGGAATTCCGATGGCAACCAATCTGCGTGACATGCAGCCGGGCATTCTGTTCAACAATCGCATTTATGCAGAGCCGGGACGCACGAAAAAATTCAGCCAACAACGTGCCGTTGGCGACTACGACACCCCGGAGCAACGCATCGGCGCCTATCAAGACGACAGGCCGTGGGAGACCTGCATGACGATCTGCCGCCAATGGGCGTGGAAACCGGATGACAAAATGAAATCGCTCCAAGAATGCATTCGGACGCTGGTGACCTGCGCAGGCGGAAACGGCAACCTGCTCTTCAACGTGGGACCGATGCCGGACGGGCGAATCGAAATGCGACAGGTCGAGCGGCTCAAGGAAATGGGCAAATGGCTTGAGAAACACGGTGAGAGCATCTACGGCACGCGCGGCGGGCCAATTAAACCCGGGCCGGGATTTGTCACCACCCGCAAGGGAAACACGATGTACCTGCATGTGCTCCCGGAGGCGCCGGATCCAATCGAACTGCCCGCCTTGCCCTGCAAGATCGTCAATGCCGAGATCATCGGTGGTGAAGAGGTGACTATCCAAACGCGGAATGACTCCTGGTTGGTGTCTCTGCCCGATGCCGCGCGACAGCCGATTGATACCGTAGTGAGAATTACCCTCGACCGCCCGGTCATGGACTTGGTGGCGATCGAGGCGCCGAAGGAATTCGGCCCGGCGACCGCGTCCCATGTTTTTCGGGAGGACCACGGGCGTTATGGACCCGGGAAGGCCTTCGACGGCAACCCAAGTACCCGCTGGGCAGTTGACGCGGGAACCCGCGAATGCTGGCTCCAAGCACAGCTCGCGAAACCAGCCCCGATTCGCGGAATCGAGATAGACGAGACCCCCGAGTATGCCGGCCGGGTCGTGAAGTTTTCCCTCAAAGTGAAGAGCGGAACCCAATGGGTGACGGTCGCGGAGGGCGAAAAGCTGGGCAAGTTCCGTGCCGAGTTTGATCCCGTGAAAGCCACCGCGATCCGATTAGAGATCTCCAGTGCAATGGATGGTCCGAACATCTCGGAAGTGCGCGTTTTAAGAGTCAGCAAGCTCCGATGATGACCGGCAAGCAACATCGACTCTCATTCGTCGCCCTCACGACACTCCTCTTGCTTTCCGGTTGCTCCAACGAGACAAAGCCACCGGAACGCTATTGCTGGGTCACCGGGCTCAAGCCCGAGAAGGCGGATTACTACGAGAAGCTGCACGCCGACCCGTGGCCGGGAGTCAGCAGGATGATCCGCAATTGCAACATTCGTAGCTATTCGATTCACAAGCGCGAGATCGACGGAAAGCTTTATCTGTTCTCCTACCTCGAGTACATCGGCGACGACTTCGAGAGCGACATGAAAAAGATGGCGGCCGACCCCGAGACCCAGCGCTGGTGGAAGGAAACCGATCCCTGCCAGCTTCCGCTCCCTGACGCCGCCGCCGAGGGCGGCATGTGGTCCGATACCCAGGAAGTCTTCTACCTTCAACAGCCATGAAACGCCTGACACTCGCCCTAGCAACGTTCATCTAACTGCGCAGGGTATGAACGAGGAATTGGACCGGTTGTCGGCCTCGTCCTCAACTAAGTCTGTGTACCAAGCGAACAAAAGGCGTTCAGGATCGCGCAACAACAAAACTCTCGCGTCGCCTCCGTTGGGAACTCGCGACCGTCCGATTTGAAACACTCGGATCGCTGGTAATCAGGATAGCGACGCGGGCCCAGCGGCAGACGCTAAAGCCCTGCAAGTCGCCGTAAGCAGGTCGTCTCGATCACTCGCCTCGACGCGGAGGTTGGACAAACCGACTCCAGACTTGAGATCTCCAAAATGATGTCGGTGCTGCAGACGACGCGAGTTTCACCACTTCGCCAGCGCGCACCGGTGGCCGACACCGCCTGCAGTTCTGGGATCGCCTAAGATGCTGAGGTTGGTCCAACCGCCGCAAGTTAGCGGTGACTTGCGTAAATGCTGGCTGCTTGACCTCAGGCATGCTACCAGGATACAGCGGCACAAATTCCCGGCTGACTTCGGGGCGCATGTGGAGGCTGGAATGCGGTTCACGGTCATTTGTTGTTCAGTCGCCTAGTCAAAATTTGGATCAGAGCAGCATCGGAAAACAAGAGGGCACCCAGAAAGAACAAAAACAAGGAGACCCATTCGCCTCGGTCATTGAGCGGCAATCCAAGCAATAGGATGCCGGCAAAAATGAAAAAAAGGCCAAACACGACTGAAAGCAAACAAAGAAAGATCGCAATTATTTTCATTCCATGCATTCCTTGAATGCAAATGTAGACTTAAACCACGCCTTCTGTTTGCCTCTAAACTTACTTGGCACGAGGTGTAATGGCGTTGGAACGCCCGATCAATCAAAGCTACCACCGATACGGCGGGTCACGCTAATATGCCGGAGTACTCGACAGACATGGTTAATGTCATTGACTTTCGCTGTCGAGTTCGTGATTCATCGGCAGCAAGAGTATGGAGCCTGAACCTGGTCCAGAACTTCGGGATAAATCGACTAGCACGTTCCTGAATATCTGAATCATGCCCCGGCTCCATTTCTTGATGTGATCCTGGTTGTCTCGCCGTTCCGGGTCACCGATTTCTTCAAACGCATTCACAGTTGATCGATCATGACGAGTCACGATGGAAGCGAAAACAAACCGCGTTACTCAATCATGCATACGTCCGCTCTCTGCTCAGAAAACCACCGAACCGGCTACGGACACGTCTCGATCATGTTTTGAATGGCCATTTTCGGGCGCGGCTAGCGTCGTCGCTGAGCATTTGGGGCATCGTTGATCGGTGTCATGCCGATCTTTTCGCGGCGAACCCAAAGCCCGGTTTTGCTAGTGGCACCGCCTGTGCTCGACGCCAGAAGAACAAGCGTATCACCAGTGGCGTCAATCATAATGGGTAGTGTACGTGGGCCTCCATTGGGACTGAAAATATTGACTTGCCGAATCACATTCCCTGATTCGGTTTCGAAGATATCGATCGATGAATCTGTGACGACAGCGATCTGCTTTTCATTTCCAAGAAACTTAAACGCAATGTTCCAAGGTCGATTTTGCCGGGCCGCGTCATCGGTGGTTCCAAGTGCTATGACTTTGCTCGTGCGAAGGTTCAGAAGCTTGAGAGGAATCTTGCTACTGCCGCGAACTTGGTAAACCGCCAGATGGCCTTCTACGTCGATGGCTGCGTAGCCAGAAAGCTCCGTGTCCTCGATGGGTGTGAAGTCGTTGGATTTCAAGTCCATTGAAGCTATGCAATGTTTCTTGTTGCTAAAGCAATATCCGTAGAAATACAGTTCACTTGTTGCATCGCCGAACGCGATCGGATCCATCAAATATTCCTTTACCTTTTTGTTGATCAAACTGCGATTGGTCGCCAAGTCAAAGAGGTGAAGACGGCGTAATTCTCTCCATGCGTTCGGTTTTCCGTCGACCGGTTTCGATGTAATCTGGACGAATGCAATTGTTTTCGCATCTTCGTCCCAGACGATGTTCCGCAAGTTTAGTCTTTGGCCGTCGGAGAGCTTTGGAATGTCAGCCAGTTCGATGCTTGTCACAAGACTGCGTGATTCTCGCGACCACCGGTCAACGATGACCTGGTATCCAATCTCTGATTTCGTCACTCGCAGCAAGTTGATGGTGTTGCTGGTTGGATAGACATCAACCAAACCATCCAAGTTGAATGCCACTGATTGGCGGTACACACGATCTTCAAAATCGATTTCCCACAACCCGGATGTGGTTTTGTCGTTGACGATCGACCAGATCCGATCCCCTGTTTCACCGAGCCAAAATGTGTGGCGCGGCTTGGGCATAAAGTTGAAACCGAGTTTTTCGATCGGACCTTCTGCGGACACGTCGTAATTCTTAGGTAGCTCACCGCCTGTGTGAACTTTTTCCAGTGCGGCGGTCGCGGCGGCGCGGACGTTGGCGTGTGATGAACCACTCGCGCGGATCAATGCCCCAATGGCTGCTTCTGCTGCAGGCCCGATCTCCCCAAGAGCCTTTGCTGCGGCCGGCGCCATGTCCCACTGATTGGGATGAGTCTCCACCGTCGTTGCCAAAGCGGGCACGGCGTCTTTCGCGGCCGGCCCCCATTCTCCCAGCAACTCGACCGCTCCAATCGGCGCATCAAAAGCGCCACCTTTTGACATGTGCCGGGCCTTTTTTGCGTTCAATGATGATGCAAGCACCGGGATGAAAATGTGTGCGTCGTTCCCCATGTCACGCAGCCTTGTATACAGCAACTTTCGCTGGTTTTCATAGTTCAGCATCAATGCCGAAACGATTGTTTTGCGAAGGACATCGTCTTGTTCGCTATCCGCGATGACATCCAATAAGAATGCGATCGTGGAGTCGGCGTGAGAGACTTTTCCGTAGCCGGGGCTAGGAAGTGACAGCAACTTCGCCGCTTCCATTTGAACTTTAAGATCCTGATGCTCAAACGCTTTGCTCAAGAATATGTCGACTGGCGCGGTTTGCTTTTGAGACTGGAACCACTCTCGCGCAGAATTTTGTTGTTGTGGTTGCTCTTGGGTGACCCCTTTTTCCAAAATGGCAATCGCTTTGTTGACTGATTCCTCCATTTGCTCTGCGCGACGCCGATCAGAAGTGCTAGAAAAGAATTTCGGGTGTGTTGCGCTGATCTCCAGTGACGTGGCAGTCGTCATGCCCGGTGCTTTTACAATAAATTCGTTTCCTGACTTTTCGACGGAAGCATGAAGGTTTTTGTCCATCCACTCTTTGGTCGGCATCATTCGGGGGCGGACGGATAGCGGTCCTCGAGCGTAGATCCTCAGCGGGCATCGAACTTCGGCTTTTTCAAATACTGCTATGCGCGTAATCGACAGGTATCCGCCAATCTTGAACCCGGTTCCACGCTGATGTCCCGCGCCTTTTAAGGCAACGAACTTGCCGTATCGTTGAAAGATCGGGGAATCAGATTCCAGGCCGTTGAGATACCGTTTCAATTCACGCTCTACGTCGTTCGTTACCAATACATCGGTTGCATCTTGCTCAATACCGTCACGCCGTTGGGCCACCTCGTAGGCCAAACCAACAGCAAACAGTCCGACAAGGAACACAGGGATGACGAGTTTTAGTTTCATAATGAACCTGCGATGCTTTGATGAATTAGCGTCGATCGATTTTTGAAGTATAAGTGAAGAGCCTGTTTTTTCATGCGTGATGCGCCAAAGTAAGCAAAGGATCTTTTCTCGACGAATTCACAAAGTTTCGCGTCATCAGCTAGGGGTTGCGACGCTCTAACATGAAGGCCAATGACCCCTTTTTGAAATTATCTTTCGTTCATTCTCAAATTCAGGTTCAGGCGGAACATCAACGTGGGTAACGAACTTCATCCCGATCAATCGAACGATACGTCGCCTGAGATGCAAACGTCTTCCGGCGAGATTCCGCCGGTAGGATTCCTCCGTCGCGGCGCTGGTGTGTTGGTCGGTATTGTCCTTGGCGCTCTGCTTTCCACCGTCGTCTCGGTATTCTTGTTGCTTGCCCTCATGGAGAGCAGAGGCATTTCCTGGGATAGATCACCGGATCCAAACTCGGCACTTGCAATCTTTATCGTTCCCATGTTAAGTATCCCTGGAGGCATTCTTGGCGGTGTGACTTGTGCTCTCGTCAAAGGACGGCGACTTTTTCTAGCACTTGCGATGTCTGCACTCCCAGGGATTCTGTGGTTCGTTTCACTTGGGTTCATGCCACCCAGCTCTTCGTTTATAGTTTTTTCGGCGATGATAGTGGTTTCCAGTCCAATGGCCTCAACTTGCTGTTGCTATTATTTCCTGACTTTCATTCGTCTCCGACGATAGAGACCGTCGCTCTCGTCACGAATCACGATCGTTCCTGCGGCCAAGTCGTGAAGCGTTTTTCGATCCGCTCGTGTCCACATCATGACGAGCGACGCGATTGTGACGCATGTCTGGATGACACAGCAAGCGACTATCGCGTGCTGCTCGAAGGGAAAGACGCTGCCAGAAATACTGGCGTGGTACAAAAAACGTAATGCAGTGAGCACCCACAACGGATAAGCGACCGCGAATCGTATCGAAACTCGTCCGTTGCCGACTTTTCCACCGCTTTCTCCCACGACCCGCAAGCCCAGCATTCGCTTGCCTGACGAGCTTCCGTTTCGCGCCACTCCGATGACATACATGCCAATGGATGCGGAAGATATGCGATCGCCTCACGCACAACTACGTCGCGAAGATTGTCCACACGTGTTTTCTCGCGGATCGCAACAGGTGCATTTCCCCATGTCTCCTACATCGCAAGGGATCGTAACTTGCCGTTAACAAGCCTCGCCATCCATTCTTTCGAGACGTCGGTTGCATCGACCGAACAGAGTTCGGTCGGGGTGAAACACGCGTCGGTGTCGTCAGAATTCCTGCACCGACGCGCCGAAACGGCCATCACCGAAAGTGCTCCGGATTCATCGACCGGTAGCTCGATCAAGACACTCGAAGTCGGCTACGCGATCGCCGAAATAGACCATCAAAGCCGCACCGGCGGCGCGGACCGAATCGGATGTGTGTGGACTCTCCAATTTGGGGAAAGGAAGCAAATCCTGAATTCTCCCAATCGCGATCCGTCGCGGCGATCCAATCCCAAGAATGGGATTTTCTCTCTCATAAGTGTCATACCTGGCCGACGCCGGGTCACTTCTATTTCGCGGCGTGCTTCGATTTCATCCCCCGCCCGTCCGGTCAAAAAGCTCAGCCGATCATTCGACACCGGAAAAGCTGGACTTTCAATCAATGGACATCGACGGATCTCGGCCGAGGTGACATGTATTTCGACGACGCCAAGGTTCCCGCAATCGTTTTCATCAGAACGAACGCACACTCCGATCCGTCGTAAGCTCACCGGCACAGCTTTACATTCCGCCTCACACCAATGATCGTCTCGGATTTGCCGGACTACCGAGACGCCAATGAAATTCATTCTTCAGCCGTGGCAGTTATTCGCTGTAATCCTGGCCAGTTGGGTCAATCGACAACAACAAGAAGTCATTGAGTACCTTCGCACCGAAAATGCCGTTCTTAAAGAGAAGTTCGGCAAGAAGCGAATCTTGCTGACCGATGATCAACGACGCCGCTCGGCCGTCAAAGGCAAGATTCTAGGCCGAAAGCAGCTCTCCCAAATCGGCACCTTGTTCACACCGGACACAATCCTGCGATGGCATCGACAATTGGTTGCCAATAAGTGGGACTACTCGGATCGCAAAGAGAAGAAACATGGCCGGCCAAGGGTGCGCCAAGTGATCGTTGATTTGACCGTGAAGTTCGCGAAAGAGAACCCGACCTGGGGGTACGACCGTATCAGCGGTGCGTTGTCGAACCTCGGCTACAACATCTGCGACTCCACCATTGCCAACATCCTCAAATCGCACGGCATTGAGCCGGCGCCGGACCGCAAACGCACAGGATCATGGGAGACATTCCTGAAGGCACACTGGGACGTGATGGCATCCATCGACTTCACGACTGTAGAGGTCTGGACGAAGACGGGGCTAACGACCTTCTATCTGCTCTTTGTTATGGAACTGAAGACTCGCCGTGTCAACTTCGCGGGCTGCACCACGAATCCGAACGAGGCGTGGATGAAGACAATTGCCAGCGAGTTGACCAACTACGAGGATGGTTTTCTCAAGGACAAAAGGTACATAATCATGGACCGCGATGCAACATTCAGTAAGGCGTTTCGAGACTTCCTACGCAACGAAGGCGTGAAGCCAGTTCGGTTACCACCGCGAAGCCCGAACTTGAAGGACTATGCTTCATGTTGCACCTTTTCGGTTCGTTCAGACACGACGTCAAGATCTTGGCTTCGGTCCTTTAGTTTGACGCCCATTTGTTTTATCGGTCGATCTTCCCC